>NZ_JBHWEB010000012.1:45063-129633 GCF_042734395.1 Amycolatopsis sp. NPDC059657
TGGTTCACCCCCCACCGGGAAGAGCGACGCGCCACCATTCCCGTTTTCGGTGTGTTGTGTTTACCCGACTGTTCGAACCGGGGGCAACACTCACGAGCCTTTCAATCAGAGGTTCTGGCAGGGCAGCCCGACGGAAACGTAACCCGATCCCGTCCATTCCCAGCCTTCGGCGCAGGTCTGGCCGGAACCCCGGCCTACTCCCGCCACGCCGGGGTACTCGCTGTCCTTGCCTTCAACCCACATACCGCCGGGTCCCCAGACATTGACGTGGCCGTAAAAGCGGTTGGAGCCCCTGTAGTAGCCACTCGTCTTGTAGCTGGAAGAGTTGCCGGTGACGTTGATGCACACCTTGTGGTTACAGCCGTACAGGTCAAGGACCGTGTCGGCGCCATCGGGGACGACGCGGATGCAGGCATCCCCGTCGCAGCTCCAGTTCGAGGAGCTTCCGGTGCTTTCGGTGGCACTCGCGGTGCCCGCCAAGCCCGCCAGGCAGGTCAGCGCGGTCGCCAAAACAACAAATGAACGTCGCATATCATCCCCAAGATTGTCATGAACGAAAGAGTGACCAGGGCGCGCGGAAACGTCGATCGGCCGAATCGACCCGAAGGCGCGCACGGAGAAGCACTCGTCGAATGAATGAACAGTCGGACGCCGGGACTCCCCAGATTGGTCCCGCTCCGGCTGACAGAGAACCAGCAGCTGGCTGCTTTCGAAACTAGCCAAACCCGCGAAAAGGTGGAATAGGCTGATCGGGTGGTTGATCTTGAAGTGGCCGCTCAGCGGGTTGAGCCGCAGGGCGGCCGCCGCGATCGATACCCTGGTGACTGACGACGAGCAGTGGAGAGGCGGACAGTGAAGCGGCAGCCCTTGCGCCTGGCGATCATCGAGGCGACCAGGATCCTGGAGGAAGCCGGTGTGTCCTCCCCTCGCTTCGACGCCGAGCTGCTCGCCGCGCACGTGCTGGGTGTGGAGCGCAGCCGCCTGCCGATGATCCCGCTGGTCGACCCGCCGGTCGTCGACGCGATCGGCCAGCTCGTCGCGCAGCGCGCGAAGCGGGTGCCGTTGCAGCACCTGACCGGCTGGGCCGCGCTCGGGCACATCACCGTCGATGTCGGATCCGGCGTTTTCATCCCCAGACCCGAGACCGAGCTGCTGCTCGAATGGGGCCTGAAACTGTTGCGCGGCAGGGAATTCCCGGTCGTCGTCGATCTCTGCACCGGGTCGGGCGCGCTCGCGCTCGCGGTGGCGCACGCGGTGCCGGACGCGGTCGTCTACGCCGTGGACATCGACGCGCAGGCACTCGCCTGGGCACGCCACAACGCGGACGCGCGCGCGGCGGAGGGGGACACCCCGATCCGGCTGTATTCCGGCGACATCGCCGACAGCACCTTGTTCGCCGAACTCGACGGGCTCGTCGACCTCGTGCTGTGCAACCCGCCGTACGTTCCCGAGGGCACCCCGGTCCCGCCTGAGGTCTCCGACTACGACCCGGCACGCGCCGTGTTCGCCGCCGAGAGCGGCCTGGCCGCGATCCGCCACGCATTGGCCGTTTCGGCCCGCCTGCTGCGCCCTGGCGGCGGCCTGGCCATCGAACACGACGACACTCACGGCGCTGCCGTTCCGGCGCTCGTACGGGCACGCAGGGTGCTCACGGACGTCGAAGGCCACCTCGACCTCACCGGCAGGCCCCGCTACGTCACCGCGAGGCGAGTGCAGGACGCGTGAGGGATAGGCTCCGGGCATGAGCTCGGTTTACGACTGCAGCCGCCGGGAATCACGGGCCGATGGCTTGGCGGCGGCGGCGGGCGCGGTGCGGTCAAGCCGCCTGGTCGTCCTGCCGACCGACACGGTGTACGGGATCGGCGCCGACGCCTTCGACGGCGGCGCGGTGCAATCACTGCTGCGCGCCAAGAATCGCGGCCCCGACATGCCGGTCGGCGTTCTGGTCGGTTCTTGGTCCACAATAGACGGTCTGGTGCTCGGCGTTCCGCCGCAGGCCCGCGCCCTGATCGAGGCATTCTGGCCGGGCGATCTGTCCATCGTGCTGCCGCACGCGCCGAGCCTGCAGTGGGACCTCGGCCAGTCGCGCGGCACGGTGATGCTGCGCATGCCGCTGCACCCGGTCGCGCTCGAACTGCTGCGTGACGTCGGCCCGATGGCCGTGTCCAGCGCCAACGTCTCCGGCCAGCCGCCCGCCTCCACCGTCGAGGAGGCGCAGGAGCAGCTCGGCGACTCCGTCTCGGTGTACCTCGACGGCGGCTCGTCCGGCGAGCCGGTGCCGTCGACCATGGTCGACCTGACCGGCGGCGACCCTGTCGTGCTGCGCGAAGGAGCGGTCAGCAAGGCCGCCGTCGCCGAAGTGCTCGGGATCCCGGCGGAATCGCTGGCATGAACGAAGGCCTCCCCATCAGGGAGTACCTGCTGGTCGCGCTCACCGCCACGGTGGTGACCTTCCTGCTGACGGGCGTGGTGCGGCGGCTGGCGATCAAGGTCGGTGCCATCGCCAACCCGCGTGCCCGCGACGTGCACGTCACGCCCATTCCCCGGATGGGTGGCGTCGGCATCTACCTCGGCGTGCTCGGCGGGATGGCGCTCGCGCACCAGCTGCCGGTGCTGCGGCGCGGCTTCGAGTTCTCGTACGACTCGGTCGGCGTGCTGCTCGCCGCGGGCGTGATCGTGCTGATCGGCGCGCTCGACGACCGGTTCGAGCTCGACGCCTGGACCAAGCTCGCGGGCCAGGTCATGTGCGCGGGCATCCTGGTCATCTTCGGCCTGCAGTGGGTGCAGTTCTGGGTACCGTGGGGCGGCGGCGCCGACTCGCTCGGCTCGGTGATCGTCCTCAACCAGACCCAGGGCGCGCTGCTCACGGTCATCATGGTCGTCGTCATGGTCAACGCGATGAACTTCGTCGACGGACTTGACGGACTCGCGAGCGGCTTGGGCTTCATCGCCGCGGCCGCGACCTGCGCGTTCTCGCTCGGCCTGCTCGGCAGCTCCGGCAACGCCGTCGAGGCATACCCGCCCGCGCTGATCGCCGCGACACTGGCGGGCGCGTGCCTCGGCTTCCTGCCCTACAACTTCCAGCCCGCCAAGATCTTCATGGGCGACTCCGGCTCGATGATGATCGGCCTGATGCTCGCGGCAGCCACCACCTCGGCGTCCGGCCGGGTCAGCTACACCCAGTTCGGCGCTTCGGACGCGCTCGCCCTGCTCTCGCCGCTGGTCGTGGTCGCTGCCGTGCTGTTCGTCCCGCTGCTGGACCTGATCATGGCCGTCATCCGGCGCACCCGGCGCGGGGAGAGCCCGTTCGCGGCGGACAAGATGCACCTGCACCACCGCCTGCTGGAGATCGGCCACTCCCAGCGCCGCGCCGTACTGCTCATCTACTTCTGGGCAGGCTTGCTCGCTTTCGGCGCCGTCTCGGTGACGCTGTTCGACAATCCCGCCGTGTTCTGGGTATTCGGCTGCGGACTGGTGTTCGCGATCCTCGTCTCGGTCATCCCGAGGCTCAAGTCGCGGAACCAGGGAGCCTGACGGTCGCCCCGCACGCCGGATCTGGCCGGTGTGCGGAGCGATCTGTCGCAGGGATATCTACAGCGGCACGGATTTGCCGCAGGTGACCATTTCTTCGTCCCGGCACAATTGTGCTCGCACTTCCGGGAAGTATCGCGAGGCGACATAGTCGACCTTCGTGCTGGAGGCTCCGCAGGTCGTCGCTTCCTTGTGATATCTCAGGAAACCGGGCTGGCCCGGGACGATGCCACCCGGTTCGCCGATCCACAGTGAATAGCAGCTCTTGTCCGTGCTGGACAGTTCGCCGCGCAATTGCGTGCGGGGGACGGCCTTTCCGGAAACCGAGGCCGTTTCGAACGCGAGCGAGAACGGATATTCCACGTCGGCGGACGCGCTGGTCGAGACGCCCGCGAAAGCGATGCCCGCGAGCACCGCGCCGGTCAGAATTCGCTTCATGACCGCAGCGAACCAGCGCACGCTGAGGCGGTCAGCGTCTGAACGGGCAGGCAGGCGGTCCGCCCCGCGGTCGGAGCCGGTTCTACACTGGCCTGGTGAGTGAACCCGCCGACGTCGCAGAGAAGCCGAACCCGCACGCTGAGTCAGTATTGAAGCTGGCCGGAGCGATGCAGAAGGCGACACTCGTCGTGGTGCCTCCGCTGATCGCGATCTGCGCGGTCATCTTCCTCATTGCCAAGGGCACGCCGGGATTGCTCGGCGCGCTGGTCGGCGGTGCGATCGCGCTCGCGTCCTCTTTGGTCACCATCGGGATGATGCGATTCTCCGCTGGCATGGATCCGATGTTCGTCATGGTCATCGCGCTCGGTGGCTACATCGTGAAGATCCTGGTCCTTTTCGTCGCGCTCAACCTGCTGCGGGGTGTCGAGTCGCTCCAGCCGCTCGCGCTCGGTATAACAATGCTCTCGGTGATCGTCATCGCCGCCGCGGTCGAGGTCAGGGCCTACAAGCGCACCAAGATCCCGACCATCATCCCGAACTGAGCTAGGCCGGACGGCGGCTTAGGAGTACGCCTGTACGGCGTCCGTGGACCGGCTGGTAGTGTCCGGTTCGTGGGAGACGCGGTCTAGGCCGCGCACCCGCCGACGAACCTCGATCAGCAGCGTGGCGACCGTGTTGGCTCGTCTTGTCTCCGCTGGTCGGACCCCGTTGAGCGGGAGTGGTCCCCTCATACGAAACATGACATTCATGTTCACCGTGTGGTGGGATGGCCGCCTCCGACTACCCGAAACTGATCGGGTACGTTACGTCCAGATCGTGACGATTCCCCCGGCGGAGTGAACGCCGGCCGGGAGAACCGGAAGGAGCCCAGTTGGGCGCGCTGGTATTGGCCGAGGGTGACACGTTCAAGCCCCCCGGTTCCGCAGACTTTGAGCTGCCTGCGATTTTTGGCTCGGGTGACTGGGGTAGCGTCACCAAGCCGATGATCATGGTCGTCTTCTCGGTCATCATCATCCTCGCTTACTTCCTGATCTCGACGCGCAAGCTCAAGGTCGTTCCCGGGAAGAATCAGTTCGTGGCGGAGTCCATCTACGACTTCAGTCGCAACAACATCGCGCGTGAACAGATCGGTGCGAAAGATTTCAGGCCGTTTGTGCCTCTTCTTTTCGCGTTGTTCACCTTCATCCTGGTGAACAACATCTACGGGATCATCCCGGTGTTCCAGTTCCCGACGATGTCGCGGATCGGCTTCCCGCTCGCGCTGTCGGTGCTCGTGGTCTACCCCGTGTACCACTACGTCGGCATCAAGCGGCACGGTTTCGGCCACTACATGAAGAAGGAACTGGCGCCGCCGGGCGTGCCCGGGTTCGTGCTGCCGCTGTTCATCCCGATCGAGTTCTTCTCGAAGTTCTTCATGGCCCCGCTGACGCTGGCCATCCGTGTTTTCGCCGCGATGTTCGCCGGTCACTTGATCATCATGGTCTTCACACTGGGCGGCAGCTTCTTGCTGACCGAGGTGGCCGGTCCGGTGAAGATCGTCTCTCCGATCGCATTCCTCTTCGCGATCGCGATGACCTTCCTGGAGGCCTTCATCCAGGTCCTGCAGGCGTACATCTTCGCGACCTTGGCCGCGAGCTACATCGGCGCCGCGCTGGCAGCGGAGCACTGAGTTACCAACAGAAGCCCCCGATCCGCGTGACCACGTGGACCGAGTTTGAAGGGAAATGCAAGTGAGCAACATCGTTCTTGCGGCTGAGACGTTCTCCGGCAACATCAACCCGGGCCTTGCTGCCATCGGTTACGGCCTTGGCGCCATCGGCCCCGGTGTCGGTGTGGGTCTGATCTTCGCCGCCGTCATCAACGGCACCGCCCGTCAGCCGGAGGCGCAGGGCAAGCTGCAGAACCTCGCCTTCACCACGTTCGTTCTGGTCGAGGTCCTCGCGCTGATCGGTATCGTTATTTACTTCATCGCTTCCGCCGGCGTCTGAGTTATCCGCTCACCGCGTAAGGAGACGTTGTGGTGAAGACTGAAATCTTGCTCGCGGAAGGTGCGCCGAACCCGATTCTGCCGCACTACCCCGAGCTGATCCTCGGCTTCATCTCGTTCCTGATCCTGCTCTTCGTGCTCAAGAAGTTCGTGGTTCCTCGTTTCGAGGCCGCGTACAAGGAGCGCACCGACAAGATCGAGGGCGGGATCGAGAAGGCCGAGCAGGCTCAGGCCAAGGCCGAGGCCGCGCTCGAGAAGTACACCGCGCAGCTGGCCGAAGCTCGTACCGAGGCAGCCAAGATCCGCGATGACGCCCGGCAGGAAGCCGAGCAGATCAAGGTGGAGCTGCGTGCCGAGGCGCAGGCGGAGTCCGAGCGGATCGTCGCTCAGGGCCACGCCCAGCTGCAGGCGCAGAAGCAGCAGATCGTCGCCGAGCTGCGTGCCGAACTCGGCCGCAACGCCGTCGAGCTGGCCAGCCGCATCGTCGGCGAGTCGCTCGAGGACGAGGTGCGCCGCCGGGGCACGGTCGACCGGTTCCTCGCCGAGCTCGAAACCAGTGCCGCTGCTACCGGAGCGGGGAAGTAGAACCAGATGACGCTGCATGCTGCGAGCCGCGAAGCGCTCGGCCTCGCTGAGACCCGTCTCAGCGAGGTTCTGGCGGACGCGGGTACCGACCCCGCCACCGTCGGCGACGAGCTGCTCTCGGTCGTCGACCTGCTCGGCAGGGAGATCACCCTGCGCCGGGCCGTCAGTGACGCCTCCGCTTCGGAGGACTCACGGAAGGCGCTGCTCAGGTCCGTGCTGGCGGGCAAGATCTCCGAGCCGACGCTGCAGGTGCTCGACACCGTGGCCGGCAGCCGGTGGTCCAGCCCCCGTGAACTGGTCGACGGTGTGGAGTCCCTCGGGCGCTCGGCACTGCTGACCAGCGCGGAGAAGAGCGGCAAGCTCGACGCCGTCGAGGGCCAGTTGTTCCAGGTTGCCCGTATCGTTGCAGGTGAGCCGGAGCTCGAACGGGCTCTGTCCGACCAGACGGCGCCCGCGGAAGCCAAGCGGAACCTGGTGCGTGGCCTGTTCGCCGACAAGGTGGACCTGGTCACCAAGACCCTGGTCGAGGCAGTCGTACTGCGCGCCAAGGGACACGGGCTCGGCGAAGCTCTCGACGAGCTGGTCAGGCTGACGGCCGAGCGCCGCGAACGCTCGGTCGCACACGTGACCAGCGCGAGCGAGCTGTCCGACGAGCAGAAGGCTCAGCTGGCCGAGAAGCTCACGCGCCTCTACGGGCGGGCCATCGCGCTGCACGTCGAGGTCGACCAGAAGCTCGGCGGCGGTCTCATCGTCCGGGTGGGCGAAGAGGTCATCGACGGCAGCGTCGCTGGACAACTCGAGTCGCTGCGCAAGCGGCTGGCCGGCTGACCCCAGCGTCGGCAACCACAGACTTTTTGACACTGGCAAGAACGAAGCGAGAGCGGGAACGAAATGGCGGAGCTGACGATCTCCTCGGATGAGATCCGCAGTGCGATCGAGAACTACGTCTCGAGTTACGCCCCGGATGTAAGCCGGGAAGAGGTCGGCGTCGTGCTCGACGCCGGTGACGGCATCGCCCACGTCGGGGGCCTGCCCTCGGCCATGGCCAACGAGCTGCTCGAGTTCCCCGGCGGGGTGCTCGGCGTCGCGCTGAACCTGGAGCAGCGCTCCATCGGTGCCGCGATCCTGGGTGACTTCGAGACGGTCGAAGAGGGCCAGCAGGTCAAGCGGACCGGCCAGGTCCTCTCGGTCCCGGTCGGCGACGGCTACCTCGGCCGCGTGGTGAACCCGCTCGGCGCGCCGATCGACGGCCTCGGCGAGATCGAGACCACCGACCGCCGCCCGCTGGAGGTCAAGGCCGCTTCGGTGGTCGAGCGCCAGCCGGTGTCGGAGCCGCTGCAGACCGGTATCACCGCGATCGACGCGATGACCCCGATCGGCCGTGGCCAGCGTCAGCTGATCATCGGTGACCGCAAGACCGGCAAGACGGCGGTCGCGGTCGACACGATCATCAACCAGAAGGCCAACTGGGAGACCGGCGACCCGCAGAAGCAGGTTCGCTGCATCTACGTCGCGGTCGGCCAGAAGGGCTCCACGATCGCCTCGGTCAAGAAGTCGCTCGAGGACGCCGGCGCGATGGAGTACACCACCATCGTCGCCGCCCCGGCTTCCGACTCCGCCGGCTTCAAGTGGATCGCCCCCTACACCGGCTCGGCCATCGGCCAGCACTGGATGTACGAGGGCAAGCACGTCCTGATCGTGTTCGACGACCTGACCAAGCAGGCCGACGCCTACCGCGCGATCTCGCTGCTGCTGCGCCGCCCGCCGGGCCGTGAAGCGTTCCCCGGCGACGTCTTCTACTTGCACTCGCGCCTTCTCGAGCGTTGCGCGAAGCTCTCCGACGAGCTGGGCGCCGGCTCGCTGACCGGTCTGCCGATCATCGAGACGAAGGCCAACGACGTTTCGGCCTACATCCCGACGAACGTCATTTCGATCACCGACGGCCAGTGCTTCTTCCAGTCGGACCTGTTCAACGCCGGCCAGCGCCCGGCCATCGACGTGGGTATCTCGGTCTCCCGAGTCGGTGGCGCCGCGCAGGTCAAGGCGATGAAGTCGGTCTCCGGCTCGCTGCGTATCGACCTGTCGCAGTACCGCGAGCTGGAGGCGTTCGCCGCCTTCGCCTCGGACCTCGACGACGCGTCGAAGGCGCAGCTCGAGCGTGGTGCCCGCCTGTACGAGGTGCTCAAGCAGCCGCAGTACTCCCCGATCCCGGTCGAGGAGCAGGTCGTCACGGTGTACCTGGGCACGAACGGTCACTTCGACTCGGTCCCGACCGAGGACGTGCGCCGCTTCAACCACGAGCTCGCCGACTCGCTGCGCCGCCGCCACGCGGACCTGTTGAAGGACATCCGCGAGAGCGGCAAGTTCTCCGACGAGACCGCCAAGGGCGTCGTCGACGCGACCGAGGAGTTCAAGAAGGAGTTCACCACCTCCGAGGGCAAGCCCCTGGTCGAGGCCGGTGCCGACGCGATGGACGCCGACAAGGTCGGGCACGAGACCGTCAAGGTCAACAAGCCCGCGCCGAAGAAGTGAGCTGGTAGCTCATGGCCGCACAACTCCGAGAACTCCGGTCGCGGATCAAGGCGACGAAGTCGATCGGCAAGATCACCAAGGCGATGGAGCTCATCGCCACCTCGCGCATCACGAAGGCGCGTGCCAAGGTGGCCGCTTCCCGCCCGTACGCCGACGAGATCACCAACGTGCTCTCGGCGCTGGCGAGCGGCGCGTCCACTTTGGACCACCCGCTGCTGACCGAGCGGGCGAACCCCAAGCGGGCCGCCGTGCTGGTCGTGACCAGTGACAAGGGGCAGTGCGGTGGTTACAACTCCAACGTGCTGCGTGCCACCGAAGAGCTGCTCTCCCTGCTGCGTGAAGAGGGCAAGGAGCCGCAGATCTACCTGGTCGGCAACAAGGGGCTGAGCTACTACCGGTTCCGCGGCCGCGAGGTCGTCCAGAGCTGGACGGGCTTCTCCGACCAGCCTGGCTACGTCAACGCGGTGGACGCCGGTGAAGCGCTGGTGGAGACCTTCCTCGCGGGGGTCGACGACGCGTCGAAGGGCGTGGACGAGATCCACGTCGTCTACACCGAGTTCATCTCGATGCTGACCCAGAAGCCGGTCGCGAAGCGGGTCGCCCCGCTCGACGTGGAGTACACCGACTCCGAGGCGGAGCAGGCCAGCGATGGCCTGCAGTCCACCTACGAGTTCGAGCCCAGCGCCGAGACGCTGCTGGGCGCGCTCCTGCCGAAGTACATCAACACGCGGATCTACGCGGCGTTGCTGGAATCGGCCGCGTCGGAGCTCGCCGCCCGCCGTACCGCCATGAAGGCGGCGTCGGACAACGCGAACGAACTGGTCGGCACGCTGACGCGGGAGATGAACCAGGCCCGTCAGGCGCAGATCACCCAGGAGATCTCAGAAATCGTCGGTGGCGCGAACGCGCTCACCGCTGCAGGAAGTGATGACTGATGACCAGTACTGAAGCCCGCGCCAAGGGGCGCATCGTCTCGGTGACCGGCCCGGTCGTCGACGTCGAATTCCCGCGCGGTTCCGTTCCCGACCAGTTCAACGCGCTCAAGGTCGAGATCGAGTTCGAGCAGCTCCGCAAGACCGTGACCCTCGAGGTCGCCAGCCACCTCGGCGACAACCTCGTGCGCACCATTTCGCTCCAGCCGCAGGACGGCCTGGTTCGTGGTGCCGAGGTGACCGACACCGGCGGCCCCATCACCGTGCCCGTGGGTGACAAGGTCAAGGGTCACGTCTACAACGCGCTCGGCGAGTGCCTCGACACCCCCGGCTACGGCGACGACCTGGAGCGGTGGGGCATCCACCGCAACCCGCCGTCGTTCGACCAGCTCGAGGGCAAGACCCAGATGCTGGAGACCGGCCTCAAGGTCGTCGACCTGCTGACCCCGTACGTGCAGGGTGGCAAGATCGGCCTGTTCGGCGGTGCCGGCGTCGGCAAGACGGTGCTCATCAAGGAGATGATCACCCGTGTCGCCCGTAACTTCGGTGGCACCTCGGTGTTCGCCGGTGTCGGCGAGCGCACCCGTGAGGGCAACGACCTCTTCCTGGAGATGAGCGAAGACGGCGTCATCAACGACACCGCACTCGTGTTCGGCCAGATGGACGAGCCGCCGGGCACGCGTATGCGCGTCGCACTGTCCGCGCTGACCATGGCGGAGTACTTCCGCGATGTGCAGAACCAGGACGTGCTGCTGTTCATCGACAACATCTTCCGGTTCACCCAGGCGGGTTCCGAGGTGTCGACCCTGCTGGGCCGCATGCCTTCCGCGGTGGGTTACCAGCCGACGCTGGCCGACGAGATGGGGCAGCTCCAGGAGCGGATCACCTCGACCAAGGGCCGTTCGATCACCTCGATGCAGGCGATCTACGTCCCCGCGGACGACTACACCGACCCGGCCCCGGCGGCGACGTTCGCCCACCTGGACGCCACCACCGAGCTTTCCCGGTCGGTGTTCCAGAAGGGCATCTTCCCGGCGGTCGACCCGCTGGCGTCGACGTCCACCATCCTCGACCCGGCCATCGTCGGTGAGGAGCACTACCGCGTCGCGTCCGAGGTCATCCGGATCCTCCAGAAGTACAAGGAGCTCCAGGACATCATCGCGATCCTCGGTATGGACGAGCTGTCCGAAGAGGACAAGCTGACTGTCCAGCGCGCCCGCCGGATCGAGCGGTTCCTCTCGCAGAACATGCTGGTCGCGGAGGCGTTCACGCAGATCCCGGGCTCGACCGTGCCGCTGGCCGAGACGATCGAGTCGTTCGACCGCATCGCCAAGGGTGACTTCGACCACTACCCGGAGCAGGCGTTCCTGGGTATCGGTGGCCTCGAAGACCTCGAGAAGAAGTACAAGGAAATCACCAAGAAGTGATTTCCGGTCGCGGCGGGGTTTCGGTGTCCTTTGTGGACCCGGGCCCCGTCGTTCTCGTAACTGGACTTGGAACTATTACACTCGGTTGTAGCGCCCGAGTTGAAGGAGTGCGACGTGGCTGAGATCGCTGTCGAGCTGGTGGCCGTCGAACGCCGTCTGTGGTCGGGCACGGCCTCGTTCGTGGTGGCCCAGACCACCGAGGGTGAGATCGGCATCCTGCCCGGTCACGAGCCCGTGCTGGGTCAGCTCGTCGAGGGTGGCGTGGTGAAGGTGACCACCACGGACGGTGAGACGGTGTGCGCCGCGGTGCACGGCGGTTTCCTGTCGGTGACGGCCACCGGGGTCAGCATCCTGGCGGAGAGTGCCGAGCTGTCGGACGAGATCGACGTGGCCGAGGCCAAGGCCGCTTTGTCGGCCGACGACGAGGCCGAACGAGCCAAGGCCGCCGCGAGGCTTCGCGCCGCCGGCCAGTCGGTCTAGAGCGAGTGACGGGCAGGGGCCGGACGTGACGATCACCTTGGTTGTCCTCGGGCTCCTGCTCGTGCTCGTCGTGGTGGCGCTGTGGTACTCGCTGCGATGGGTACGCATGCGCCGTGGCGGCGGCGTCAGTGTCGCGCTGCGCTGGAGCCCCGATTCGGCCCGCGCGGGCTGGCATCTGGGGCTCGGCCGCTACGAAGGTGAGTCTTTCGCCTGGTACCGGGTCTGGAGCCTGCGTACCGGCCCCGATCGCGTCTTCGAACGCGACGCTCTCGAAATCGCCGACCGCCGTGACCCGTCCGGCTCGGAGGCGTACGCCGTCCCCGCCGGTTCGACGGTCCTGCGGTGCGAGTCGGACACCCAGGAAGCGATCGAGATCGCGATGGGCCCCGGCGCGCTGACCGGCTTCCTCTCGTGGCTCGAATCGGCCCCGCCCGGGCACCGCATCCGCCGCGCCAGCTGAAAGGGTCGTGAGCGTTGGGGGGGGGGGGGAAACCCCCCCCCCCCCCCCCCAACGCTCACGAGTCCTTCAGCGCGCTTCGACGCCGCCGGGCGTCCAGAGGATGTCGCCGTCAGGGTTCGCCAGTCGCGACAGGATGAACAGCAGGTCCGAGAGCCGGTTCAGGTACTTCACCGCGAGCGAGTTCGTGCGCTCGGCGTCGTCCTCCATCAGCGCCCAGCCGGACCGCTCGGCGCGACGTGAGACCGTCCGCGCCTGGTGCAGGAAAGCGGCCCCAGGTGTCCCGCCGGGCAGGATGAACGACGTCAGCTTCGGGACGCGCTCATTGAACGTGTCGCACCAGTCCTCGAGCCGCGAGATGTACGGCTCGGTGATGCGCAAGGGCGGGTAAGGCGGGTCCGGCACCACGGGGGAGCACAGGTCCGCGCCCACGTCGAAGAGGTCGTTCTGGATCGACCGCAGCACCGAGACGATCTCTTCGGGCAGCGAGCCCAGCGCTATCGCCAGGCCGATGACCGAGTTGGTCTCGTCGACGTCGGCGTACGCGGCTAGGCGCACGGAAGTCTTGGGTACACGCGAACCGTCACCGAGTGCGGTCGTGCCGTTGTCGCCGACCTTGGTGTACACGCGATTGATCCGAACGGGCATAACCCGACACTACCGCCCCTGCCGCACAGCAAAACCAGGCGAGAAGGCATGATTGGCCCCCATGAGCGAGCACTTCGACGTCCATGGCGGGGCACGGCTGGTCGGCGAGGTAGAGGTCGTCGGCGCGAAGAACAGCGTGCTCAAACTGATGGCCGCGGCTTTGCTGGCCGAGGGCACCACGACCATCACCAACTGCCCCCAGATCCTCGACGTCCCCCTGATGGCGGACGTACTGCGCAGTGTCGGCTGCGAGGTCGTCATCGACGGCGGCACGGCCACCATCACCACCCCGGCGGAACTGTCGCACCGCGCCGACTCGGCCGCGATGGGCAAGCTGCGCGCGTCCGTCTGCGTGCTGGGCCCACTGGTCGGGCGGCTTAAGAAGGCCATCGTCGCGCTGCCGGGCGGCGACGCGATCGGCCAGCGCCCGCTGGACATGCACCAGAGCGGCCTGCGCAAGCTGGGCGCCACCACGACCATCGAGCACGGCTGTGTCGTCGCGGACGCGGAGTCGCTGCAGGGCGCGCAGGTCTGGCTCGACTTCCCGAGTGTCGGCGCCACCGAGAACATCCTGATGGCCGCCGTGCTCGCCGAGGGCACCACGGTCATCGACAACGCCGCGCGCGAGCCCGAGATCGTCGACATCTGCACGATGCTCATCGAGATGGGCGCCAAGATCGAAGGCGCGGGCACCTCGACGCTGACCGTGCACGGCGTCGAGACGCTGCACCCGACCGAGCACCGGGTGATCGGCGACCGGATCGTCGGCGCGACCTGGGCGTTCGCCGCCGTCATGACCCGCGGCGACCTGACCGTCACCGGCGTCAACCCGCATCACCTCGACCTCGTGCTGGAGAAGCTGCGGCACGCGGGCGCCGAGATCACCACGTTCGACGGGAAGGGCTTCCGGGTCGTCCAGCGCGACCGGCCGAAGTCGGTCGACTTCGTCACGCTGCCCTACCCTGGCTTCGCGACCGACCTGCAGCCGTTCGCGGTCGCGCTCTCCGCGATCTCCGAGGGCACCGCGATGATCACGGAGAACCTCTACGAGGCCCGTTTCCGTTTCATCGAGGAGATGATGCGCCTGTCGGCCGACGCGCGCACCGACGGCCACCACGCCGTCGTCCGCGGTGTCGAGCGGCTTTCGAGCGCGCCGGTATGGGCGTCGGACATCCGCGCGGGCGCCGGGCTGGTGCTGGCCGGGCTGTGCGCGGACAGCGTCACCGAGGTGTGGGACGTCTTCCACATCGACCGCGGCTACCCGCACTTCGTGGAGAACCTGAACCGCCTCGGCGCGCGGATCCAGCGCGTCGCGGGCGAACCCGAGCGCGCCTAGGCGTCGTGAGTGTTGCCGACGGTTCTATTGGGCGGGAAGCCAAAGGTGGCGTGCTCGGTGTGAGGTGAGGGGGCCGTTGGGTGCGTAGTACGCATTCGGGGGCACCCTCGCTTCGCGATGAGGCTCTGGCAAGCGGTCGTGAGTGGTACGGCCGGTTCTAACCGGTCTAAACACTCACGACCCAAGCCTCCCGAAGCGAAGACCCCGCCGGCCCGCCCGGAGCGCGCCACCTTTTGCCCTTCCCCTCAATAACCGTCGGCAACACTCACGACCACTTACGGCAGGGCCACGAACGGCGCGAGGAAGGTGCGCGCGGTCGGGGTGTCCAGCCGGTAGGTGACATTGGTGGCGTAGCACGGGCTGTCGCCGGTGATGGTCGTCGCGACCAGAACGAGCTTTCCGCCGATGGTGGCGAAGTTCGGGCCGCCGGAGTCGCCGTAGCAGGCGCCGCCGTTGCCCTGCGGCGCCGTCATGGCGAGCCGGACCCAGGTCTTGTTCAGCGCGTCGAAGGTGACCGGCGCCTTCATGCGCACTCCGCCGCCGGGATGCGTCTGGCCGCCAGGCCCGTTGACCGCCTCTTGCGTGCCGTAGCCCGCGACCAGGAACGGCGTCGCGTTCAGCGCCTGCGGGCCGAGCTTGTCCAGCTGCCCGGCGCCGGGCAGCGTGGCAGGCTTGAACGTCCAGCGTGCGGCGACCTGCTTGGCGGGCAACTGGACGACGGCGATGTCGTGTGAGTCGGCGGAGTTGCCGGGGTAGCCGGACTCCGTGTGCGAGGTCCCTGCCACCGCGACGGCCTTCGCGATCGCGGTCGGGTCGCCGGGGTACTTCTTCGCGGCGTTGTCCAAGCCGGTCTGCACGTCCTGGTCGAGTGAGACGTAGAACCGCACGTTGGCAGGCCAGTCGCTGGTGCAGTGCGCGGCGGTGAGGAACGTGTCAGCGTCGACCATGGTGCCGGAGCAGACCCAGTCGACGCGGTCGGGCGTCGCCGGGTTTCCGTCGTTGTCCCAGGTGGCCACGAGCGCACCGACCTCGGTGCGTTCGGGGGCGGGCGTCGCGTTGTACGAGTTGATCGCCGGTACCGCGGTGGCGGTGGCCAGTGTCGCGGCCGCCGCCACCGCGGTGACGGTGACAGCGCGTGTGATGACTCCCAAGGAATGACTCCCGTGCCAGGGGACCGTCCCCGCTGAACGGCCCTGGACCCGGGAGTCAACACGGACGATCGGCGAATGAACACCAACTGCCGGTAAAAAACCTTCAGTCCGTGCGGCGGCGCCTCGCCACCGCCACGGCCACGCCGCCGGCCCCGAGCAGGCCGAGCCCGGCGAGCAGCGGCAGTTCGAGGTCGAAACCGGTCTGTGCCAGCGATTGCGCGCGTTCGGTCGCGACGTCGGCCGGTGCCACGGCCGCCATGACGAGTGGCGGAGCTTCAGGTGCCGGGCCGGCGGGCGGCTGCCCGACGGGAGGCGTCTTGCCGGGCGGCACGTTCGGCGTGCAGCCGGTGTGTGCCGGGTTGCCCCGGCCGACACCGTGGTTGGTGTCGCATTCGTAGCCCGCGTTGGCGTCCGAGCCACCGGGCAGCTGGCCGTGCGGGTTCTTGTTGTCCGCCTTGCCGACACAGCCGGCGCACGGCTTGCCGTTGGCCTGGCCGCCGCCGTTGCCGTTCGCCGAGGCCGAGCCGTCACGGGTGGAGTCGTAGGGACCGTGCGTGTTCGCGCCGTTGCCGGAGAAGTCGGCGCCGGACGGTGGCTGCGGACCGCTCGTGTCCGATGTGGACTTCGAGTTCTTGGCGTGTTCCTGCGCGTTCGCATTCGGATTGCCGCCCTGGTCCGCCCATGCGGGGCTGGTGAGCAACAGCATGGTCAGCAGTGCGGCCGGTGCGCTCAGCACGGTCTTGGTCCTCATCGACGCCTCCGAAGCTCTGCCCCTTGACGACAAGATCGGCGACCATGTGACCTGCGTTACAGTCAGTTATCCAACGCCAGCGCCGCGCCGAAACCGACGAGCGCGGTGCCGGTGACGCCGTCGAGTGCTCGGCGGACCTTGCGCTTGCCGAGCCACGCGCGCACGCGGTGGATGAAGAACATCAGGACCAGCAGCCACGCCATGCCGAGCACGGCGACGGTGTACGCGAGTAGCAGCGCGTCCCAGGTCGACGTCGTCGCCGGGTCGAGGAACTGCGGCAGCACCGACAGGTACAGCACCAGCACCTTCGGGTTGGTGATGTTCGACAGGAACCCCTCGCGCCAGCGGCGGAAACCCTTGGTACGCGAGCGTCCGGAGTCCTCGAGCCCGGTGTAGTCACCGCGCCACGCGCCGCGCAGCGCCTGGAAGCCCAGGAACGCCAGGTAGGCGGCGCCGACCCACTTGAGGGTGACGAAGACGGGTTGTGACCTGGCGATGACGACGCCGAGGCCGAGCGCCGCGGCGCTGCCCTGCACGGCGTTGCCGACGAAGATGCCGAAGCTCGCCAGCAGCCCGCCGCGCCAGCCGCCCGCGAGCGAGTTCTTCAGCACGACCATGGTGTCCGGGCCGGGCGCGAGCACGATCAGCACGACGATCAGCAGATAGCTGCCGTAAACACTCCAAGTCACGGCTTCCGACAGTAGACGGCCTGGCCGGGTGAACGCTCGCGGATTTCCGTCACAGTGCTCGGGCGATGGCGGCCTCGGTCCCGTCGAGCAGCCGTTCCAGCCCGAACGCGTAGTCGTCGCCCGGCGTCTGGAACGTGGGCGAGGCGAACAGTTTCGCGGTCTCGGGGAAGCGCTCGGGATCGATCAGCTTCATGAGCGCCATGCCGTAGCGCTGCTCCTCTTCGACCCGGTCTTCGCCCAGTTCCTGGAACAGCAGTGCGTGGTTGCGGTTGTACCCGCTGAACAGCATCAGCGTGCCGACCTTCGACGGCCAGGCGAGCCCGGTGTCCCGCAGCACGCGCAGCGCGCTTTCCATCCACGCGATCTGGTTCGGCCCGGACGGCGGGCCGCTGACCGGCACCTGGGGCAGCCACGGCCGCCGCTGGTAGACCGCCAGTTCCGCGTACGCCCACAGCGTCAGGCCCTCGCGCCAGCCCGCATCCGGTGAGATCTCGGGCGCGGGCCCGACCGCGAAGTCACGCATGAGCACCAGCAGCTCGTCCTTGGAACCGACGTACCGGTAGAGCGACATCGGCGTGACGCCGAGTTCCTTCGCCACCTTGGGCAGGGTCACGCCTGCCAGCCCGTCGCGGTCCGCCAGGTCGACGGCGGCACCGACCACGCGCGCGACGTCCAGCTCGGCCGGACGCCCGAGCCGGGACTCCAGCGGTACTCCCCAGAGCCTGCGCAGCTGGTCTGGCAGGTCGTCGGTCATGGCATCCCCTCCCGAAGGTGGTTGCAGTATGTCGCACCGATATAGTATAACTCATATAGTTTATTACATATGGAAAGTTCGGGGGAACTCATGACTGTTCACGCGGCCACTCGTGGCCCGGTCCACCGCACCGAGCGGGCACTGGCGCCCGACCTCGCCCGTGGGGGAATGCTGCTGTTCATCGCGGTGGCCAACGCGCTCGGCTGCGTCGCGGGCGGCATGCCCGGTTTCGTCCCGTCGGCGTCCGGCATCGACCGCGGGCTCGACTTCTTCATGTTCACGTTCGTGCACAGCCGCGCGTACCCGGTGTTCGCGGTGATGTTCGGCTACGGCCTCGTTCAACTCGCCCGCCGCCAAGAGCGCGCGGGTGCGGAGCCGCGCCAAGTGCGTTCGGTACTGCTCCGGCGCAACGCCTGGCTGGTCGGTTTCGGCTTGGTGCATGGGGTTTTGCTGTACTTCGGTGACTTCTTGGGCGCCTACGGCCTGGTCGGTATCGTCGCGACGCTCTTGCTGTTGCAGCGCAGTGATCGCGTCTATCGCTTCGTCCCGTGGATCTGGGGCTTCCAGCTCGTCTACGCACTCGTGCTGTTCGTGATCACGCTGACCGGGGTCACCACCGGCACCGCGAGCGTTCCGTTCGAGCAGGTCGGGTCGCTGGTCGCGCCGGACTACGCGACCTCGGTGCTCGACCGGCTCGGTGAGTGGCCGACGCACACCGCGACCGTGCTGGGCTTCATCCTCATCGTCTGGCTCGGCATGTGGGCGGCGCGCAAACGTCTGCTGGAGGACCCGGCGAGCAACCGCGTCCTGCTGCGCCGGGTCGCGATCGGCGGGCTGAGCATCGCCGCCGCCGGTGGCCTGCCGATCGCTTTGGTCAGCGCCGGGGCGCTTTCGGTCGACGAGCCGTCCGCGTCGGCGATGCTGATGCTGCACGGCGTGAGTGGCATGTTCGCCGGTCCCGGTTATGTCGCGCTCTTCGGCCTGCTGGCGTTGCGGCTCACCAAGCCGAGCCCGTTCGTGGGATCGATCGCCGCGCTGGGGCAGCGCTCGCTTTCGGGCTACCTGCTCCAGTCGGTCGTGTGGTTGCTGGCCCTGGCGCCGTTCACGCTCGCGCTGGGCACCCGCTTCGGCAGCCCGACGGTCACCGCGATCCTGCTCGCGGTCGTGGTGTGGCTGGTCAGCGTGTTCGCGGCGGGCAAGCTCGGTTCGCGGCCAGGCCCCGCGGAGTTCGTGCTGCGGCGGCTGACCTACGGCCGCCGGTGAGCCGGCGTCCCCCGGCGCAAGGGGTGGGCCGGGGGACGCCTCATGGCGTACGGTTCCGCCATGTACCTGGGGGAATTCGACCTTTTGCCCGGTGAGCGCCTGCTGTGGTCGGGTGCGCCGAAGCGCTATCCGGTCTTCGATGAGTCAGACAAGTTGTTCGTCCCGTTCATGCTGTTCTGGCTGGCGTTCGTCGGGTTCTTCACGTTCAGGGCTTCCAGCGGTGGTGCCGTTCTTCCGTTGGTCATCGGCCTGCTCTTCGTCAGCGTCGGCCTGTATGTCGCCTTCGGCAGGCTCTTCATCCGGTGGCGGCGGCTGACCAGGACGACCTACGCGGTGACCGATCGCCGCGTCATCGCCCGATGCGACGGCAAGGAACAGACGGAGTACCTCTCACAGATCAAGCCGCCGTCGATCAAGGCCGACGTCAACGGAATCGGCACAATCACCTTCGGCGATGTCGGTGGCTGGGCGCAGCTGAGGCAGGCTCAGGCGAAGCAGGCGCAGAGCGGCAAGCTCACTCCTATGTACCACCGGCCGCTGATGTTCATCGCCATCGAAGAAGCCGAGCGGGTTCGCGGCATCCTGGCCACCGCGCGGGAGGATTCAGTTCGCAAGGACGCCCCCTAGACACACCCCAGACGTGTCCGATTCCACTGGGTCGAGCATGTTACCGACGGGTATAGTCGATGAATCGTCCATCGGGAGGTTCACCGTGCCCTATCCAACGGATCGCGAACGGGACCGGCCGTGGGTTATGCGCACCTACGCGGGCCATTCGTCGGCGGCGGCGTCGAACGAGCTCTACCGCCGTAACCTCGCCAAGGGGCAGACCGGGCTTTCGGTCGCCTTCGACCTGCCGACGCAGACCGGGTACGACGCCGATCACCAGCTGTCCAAGGGCGAGGTCGGCAAGGTGGGCGTGCCGGTCGCGCACATCGGCGACATGCGGCGGCTGTTCGACGGCATCCCGCTCGCCGAGGCCAACACCTCGATGACGATCAACGCGCCCGCGATGTGGCTGCTCGCGCTCTACGTGAGCGTGGCCGAAGAGCAGGCGAAAGCCGAAGGCCGCGATGTGGCCGAGGTGCTCGCGAAGCTGACCGGCACCACGCAGAACGACATCATCAAGGAATACCTGTCCCGCGGGACCTACATCTTCCCGCCGGGGCCGAGCCTGCGGCTGATCACCGACATGATCGCGTGGACCGTGCACCACGTGCCCAAGTGGAACCCGATCAACATCTGCAGCTATCACCTGCAGGAGGCAGGCGCGACGCCGACGCAGGAGGTCGCGTACGCGCTGTGCACCGCGATCGCCGTGCTCGACGCCGTCCGCGACTCCGGGCAGGTCGAAGCCGACGACATGGCCAAGGTGGTCGCCCGCATCTCCTTCTTCGTCAACGCCGGTGTGCGGTTCGTCGAGGAAATGTCGAAGATGCGCGCGTTCACCGCGCTCTGGGACGAGATCACCCGCGATCGCTACGGCGTGACCGACGCGAAGGCCCGCCGTCTGCGCTACGGCGTGCAGGTCAACTCGCTCGGGCTGACCGAGGCGCAGCCTGAGAACAACGTCCAGCGCATCGTGCTGGAAATGCTCGCGGTCTCGCTTTCGCGCGGCGCGCGGGCGCGGGCGATCCAGCTTCCCGCGTGGAACGAGGCGCTCGGGCTGCCGCGTCCGTGGGATCAGCAGTGGGCGCTGCGGATGCAACAGGTGCTCGCGTTCGAAACCGATTTGCTCGAATACGAAGACATCTTCGACGGCTCGCACGTCATCCAGGCCAAGGTGGACGAGATCATGGCGGGCGCGCGTGAGGAGATCGCGCGCGTGCAGGATCTCGGCGGCGCGGTGGCGGCCGTCGAAAGCGGTTACATGAAGTCGCAGCTCGTGACCTCGCTCGCCGAATACCGGCGTGGCATGGAAAACGGCGAGCGCATCCTGGTCGGTGTCAACAAATTCGACACCACCGAGCCGAGCCCGCTGCAGGCCGAGGGTGCCAAGGCGATCGAGACGATCGACCCGGCTGTGGAGAAGCAGGCCGTCGCGGCGATCGAGGAATGGCGAGCGCACCGCGACAACGACCTCGTCGCGAGTTCGCTGGAACGGCTCAAGCTCACCGCCAAGACGACGGACAACCTCTTCGACGCCACGCTCGCGTGTGCGCGCGCCGGCGTCACCACCGGCGAATGGTCCGGCGCGCTGCGCGAGGTGTTCGGCGAGTACCGGGCGCCGACCGGGGTTTCCGCCTCGGCCATGTCCGCCACCGGCAACGCCGAGCTGCTGCGCGTGCGCGACCGCGTCAAGGCGACCGGCGAGGAGATCGGCGAGCGGCTGCGCATCCTGGTCGGCAAACCCGGTCTCGACGGCCACTCGAACGGCGCCGAGCAGGTCGCCGTCCGCGCCCGCGACGTCGGGTTCGAGGTCATTTACCAGGGCATCCGCCTCACTCCGGAGCAGATTGTCGCGGCGGCCGTCCAGGAAGGCGTGCACGTCGTCGGGCTTTCCGTGCTCTCCGGCTCGCACCTGGAAGTCGTCCCGCAGGTCGTCGACGGCCTGCGCGACGCGGGCGCGGGCGATGTCCCGGTGATCGTCGGCGGCATCATCCCGCCCGACGACGCGAAGCTGCTGACAGACCGGGGCATCGCCCGCGTCTTCACGCCCAAGGACTACGAGCTCACCGACATCATGGACGGCATCGTGAGCCTGGTGCGCGAGCGGCATGGGCTAGCGGGCTAGCACGTCACGGGTCTTGACCACCTTGGCGAAGCCGCCGCCGCCCAGATTCGCGGCGGTGGCTTCGCTCAGCTGATCGGCGGTCAGGCCTTCCAGATCGAAGGTGTACGTCGCGTCGAGTGCGAAAGTGACGTCGTAGCCGAGGTTTCCGCCGACGCGGGCGGTGGTCTCGCAGCACATGTTGGTCTGGATGCCCGCGATCACGATGCTCGTGATGCCGCGTGTCTTCAGCCAGCCGTCGAGGTCGACGTCGCCGTGGAACGCCGAGTTCACCTTCTTGCCGAACACCAGGTCGGCGCGCACACCGTCCAAAATGGACTGGAAGTCGTTGCCTTCCTGGCCGGGCCGCAGCGGTGATTCCGGCTTCGGGGAATCGTGGTGCACCAGCACGATCGGCTCCCGGCGCTCCTGCCAGGCGTCGAGCAGTGCCTTGATGTTCGACTCGGCGTCGGGGTTGTTGCGCTTGCCCCAGAACGGTTCGTCGAAGCCCTTTTGTACGTCGATGACGATCAATGCGGTGGTCATACGACTAGTTTGAGTGCGTTCCCGGCGCCAGGGGAGTGGCAAAGAACGCGCGATGCGGTACTTTTCTGCCATGCGAACCGTGGGTGTTCTCCTGCTGCCCGGCAGCCGGTCGTTCGACCTGGCCGTGATCGGGGAGGTCTGGGGCGTCGACCGCACCGACGACGGCATCGGCCCGTTCGAGCTGCGCCTGTGCAGTGCGGGCCGCGCGCCCGTCGAACTGCATCCGGTCGGCAAGATCGGTGCCACACAAGGGCTTTCCGGGCTCAAGGGTTGCGATCTCGTGCTGACGACTGGCCGTGTCGACCCGCTCGCGCCCGTCCCCGATTCGGCCATCCGCGCGCTGCGGAGCGCGGACCGGGTCGCCGCGCTGTGCTCCGGCGCGTTCACCCTCGCCGCCGCCGGGTTGCTCGACGGCCGCGCCGCCACCACGCACTGGCGCCTGCTCGATGACCTCGAACGCGCCGCGCCCGCCGCGGACGTCCAGCGCGACGTGCTGTTCACCGACGACACCGACGTGCTCACGTCCGCGGGTGTCGTCGGCGGCCTCGACCTCTGCCTGCACCTCGTGCGCAAGGACCATGGCGCGGACGTCGCCGCCGCACTCGCCAAGCGGCTGGTCATGCCGCCAGCCAGGGAAGGCGGGCAGCGCCAATATGTCGACATGCCGGTGCCGCCACGGCCTTCGCGGCCCGGCATAGCGTCCACAATGGACTGGGCGATGGCCAGGCTCGGCACCGGGATCGGCGTCGACGACCTGGTCGCGCACGCCGGGATGAGCGCGCGGACGTTCCACCGCGAATTCACGGCCGCCGCGGGCGCCACCCCCGGCCGCTGGCTGCGGATGCAGCGCGTCCGGCACGCGCAGCGCCTGCTCGAGGCCACCGAGCTGCCGGTCGAGCGGGTCGCCCAGCGCTCGGGGCTCGGCACCGCGGCGAACCTGCGCCGCCGGATGCACGCCGAACTCGGCGTCGGCCCCGATTCCTATCGGCGCACCTTCCGGCAAAGCGCGTAACGTCCCTGACCATGGCTGAGTACGAGCACATCCTCGTGAAGCGCGAGGAAGACACCATCACCATCACGATGAACCGGGCATCGCGCCGCAATTCGCTGTCCGACCAGCACCTGGCCGAGCTGCTCGTCGCGTTCCTGGAGGCGGGGGACTCGGACGCGACCGGCGTCGTGCTCGCCGGCGCCGGGCCGGTCTTCTCCGCCGGGCACGACTTCGCCGACGTCTCGTCGCGTGACCTGATGGGGGTGCGCGAGCTGCTGCAGCTGTGCACCGAGCTGATGGCGACCATGCAGTCCGTCCCGCAGGTCGTCATCGCCAGGGTGCACGGCCTCGCCACCGCGGCAGGCTGCCAGCTGGTCGCCTCGTGCGACCTCGCGGTCGCCGCCGAGTCGGCCGGATTCGCGTTGCCCGGCGGTAAAGGCGGCTGGTTCTGCCACACGCCCGCGGTGCCCGTCGCCCGCGCGGTCGGCCGCAAGCGGCTGATGGAACTCGCGCTGACCGGCGACGTCATCGACGCCGCGACCGCGCTCGACTGGGGCATGGTCAACCGCGTGGTCCCCGACGCCGAGCTCGACACGGCCGTCGCCGACCTGCTCGCCCGCGCGACCAGGGGCAGCCGCGCGAGCAAGGCACTGGGCAAGCAGACGCTCTACGCCCAGCTCGACCGTCCGGAGAAGGACGCCTACGCGGTCGCGCTCGAAGTGATGGCCGCGGCGTCCCAGCTGCCCGGCGCCCGCGAAGGCATGGCGGCGTTCCTCGAAAAACGCCAGCCGGAGTGGACCGACTAAGCCTTGTCCCGTTCGTAGAGCAGGAGATGCGCGTAGGCGGCGATCGACTGTGAGTCGGTGATCATGCCGGTGGAGATCATCTTCTCGACCTCCGCGCGGCTGAACCAGGCGCTGCGCATGTCCTGCTCTTCGGTCTCGCGCTCGGGCTCGCCCTCGGTGAGCTCGGTCGCGAGGAAGACCCGCCCGCGCTGGCTGACGAACCCCGGCGCGCAGTCGATCAGCCCGAGTTCGACCATGGAACCGGCTCGCAGCCCGGTTTCCTCGCGCAGCTCCCGCGCGGCGAGCTCACCAGGCTCGGCGTCGGCTCGGTCGGGCGCGGTGCCCTGCGGGAATTCCCAGCGTCGCATGCCCAGCGGATATCGGAACTGCTCGACCAGCCGGAACCGGTCGCCGTCGAACGGGATGACCAGCGCGTAGGCCGGTTTCTCGACCACGCCGTAGATCCCGGCGGAACCGTCAGCCCGCCGGATCCGGTCTTCGCGCACGATCATCCAGGCGTTGCGATACACCTCGCGTGAGCTCACGCTCTCAATGGGGTCCACCCGATCAGTATCTCCGGTGTTGTCCTACCCTCGGCGGGTGCGCCTCGTTCTCGCTCGCTGCCAGGTCGACTACGCCGGCCGTCTGACCGCCCACCTGCCCATGGCGAACAGGCTGCTGTTGGTCAAGTCGGACAACTCCGTGTCCGTGCACTCCGACGACCGCGCCTACAAGCCGCTGAACTGGATGACGCCGCCGTGCTGGCTCATCGAGGACGGCAAGACGTGGATCGTCGAAAACAAGGCAGGCGAGAAGCTCGTCATCACCATCGAAGAGATCTTCCACGAGCACAAGCAGGAACTCGGTGCCGAGCCCGGCCTCCAGAAGGACGGCGTCGAGGCGCACCTGCAGGAACTGCTCGCCGAGCACATCACCACCCTCGGCGAGGGCCACACCCTGGTCCGCCGCGAGTTCCCCACGGCCATCGGCCCGGTCGACATCATGGCCCGCGACGCCGACGGCCGCAGTGTCGCCGTCGAGATCAAGCGCCGCGGCGAGATCGACGGTGTCGAGCAGCTCACCCGCTACCTCGAACTGCTCAACCGCGACCCGCTGCTCGCCCCGGTGCAGGGCGTCTTCGCGGCCCAGATCATCAAGCCGCAGGCCCGCACCCTCGCCGAGGACCGCGGCATCCGCTGCCTGACCCTGGACTACGACGCGCTGCGCGGTATCGAAAGCGACGAGTTCCGCCTGTTCTGAGGCGTTGGTGGCTCAGGCCACCGGCAAGAAATTCCGCAGGTCTCCCGGCCGAAATTCCCCAAGCAACTGCCGGACGCGGTACCGTGGTGCACGTGCATCTGACACATGCATTTGCACAGTCGAACCTTGGGCGAGGGGATACTTCGACATGAGCGCTGAGCCCCCGGATCTGCCGCGCTACCGAGTCATGCTGGCGCTGGACATCGAAGGCTCGACCGCGAGAACGAACCCGGCCAAGGCCGAACTCCGCCGTGTCATGTACGAGCTGCTCGAGGAGGCCCTGCGCGCCGGCGGCATCTCCGAGGCCCACCGCGACGCACTGGTCGACCGCGGTGACGGCGTGCTCGTGCTGATCCGCCCCGTCGACGAGGTCCCGAAGACGGCCTTGCTCAACCCGGTCATCCCCACCTTGACCAAACTGCTGGCCGCCCACGACGCACTCCACCCCGACCACCGCTTCCGCCTGCGCGCGGTGGTGCACGCCGGCGAAGTCCACTACGACGGCCACGGCAACTTCGGCGAGGCGCTCGATGTCGCTTTCCGGCTCTTGGACGCGCCCGCGGTCAAAGCGGCCCTGGAGCAGACCGACGCGCCGGTCGCGTTGGTGGTTTCCGACGACATCTACCGCTGCGTGGTGAAGCACGGCTACGAGGGCATCGATGTCGTCCGATTCGATCCGCTCGTCACGTTGCAGCTCGCGGGCATCCAGCACCGCGGCTGGGTGCATATCCCAGACGAGGACGCCGCCGCCCGGCAATGCAACGAGTACGCATCGAAAGTGAGCTTTCGGTAGCGGTGTAAACGCCCTGAGCGACACCTTGGACTTGGGATGGGTGAACCGAGGGGAGGAGGTCCGTGACCGCGGGCGGTGAATTCCGGAATGCCTTCACCAAACGGTTTTTGTCCTTGATCGCCGAGTTGGAGAATCTGGTACACCGGCACGGATATCTTCGCGTGTTCGCCGGCGTCGTCCCCTTGCTCGGTATCGCCGGGCTGCTGGGTCAATTACTGGGGATCGCCTGGCTGCGCACGACCATCGCGACAATACTGGCGCTGCTTTTCCTGCTCGCGAGCGCTATCGCTTTCGCCGGGACGGAAGCGTTGCGAGCGCGGAACAGGAAGAACATCGAGCTCCTGCACGAATACGCCGACGCGCTGTACACCGCGTCGCCGGTGGTGGTCCGCGAGTGGCGGCAGACGGTGACCATCGAGCGCAACGGCGATGCCGACATCAAACGGGAACTCATCCTGGAAGCGGCTTCCAACGGGGTGCCGAGGCATCTGGCCGTCAACCTCGTCTACTACGGCAGTTCGCCGCTGACCGAACGGGACAAGCGGCGGATCGAGTGCACCGCCTTGCATGCCAATGGCAGGGATCCCCGCAATGCCACGCGCGCCAACGCGACGTCGACCTGGGCCACTTCGCGGAACAAGCGGCCGAAGCTGAACGTCTACGTGCATTTGGGCAACGTGGTCGAGGCGGGCGACGTGGTCACCGTGCGGTGGCGCTGGCCGGGGTACTCCGCCGATCTCATGAACGGCCGGGAGCCGGAGACGTTCGACGTGTACTTTATGCACAAGGTCGCGAAGTTCGAGCACAAGGTGATCTTCCGCGGCGCCGCGGCCGACAACTCGTTCATGACCAGGAACTCGGGTGCGCCCAACCTCAAGCGGGAGGACCTGGGTACCGATGTGGTCATCAAGTTCTCGCAGAAGAACCCGATGGCTTTCCAGTACTACGCGTTCATCGCCGACTTCAGGTGACCGGATGACAAAAAACTACCCAGAGGCAAGATTTCCCGCCCGGGTAGTTTTTCGCCTGCTTTTCGGCTGTTCGGCGTCAGTTGCCGCCGGACTCGGAACCGCCACTCATGCTGACTCCTTGGTCTGTACGGCCAAGCATAGACCCGCTCGGCCTAACATCGGACGGCTAGGGTTACAGGGTGGAGTGCCGTTGTCAAGAATTGAAACCACTTTCGGGTTAGGTTGGCAGGATCAAGGAGCCTTTCGCGCAACGCGGTGCGCTACGTTCCGTTAGAGCACCCTTGCGAGCAGTGTTCGACTGCCCTGTGGCCGGTCCGGCGTGCCGGTGATCTTTCCTCTGTGGATCCGAGACCGAACCGTTTCCTGTTTCGCGTATTTAATGCGCGGCCAGCGCCTCTCCTGGATGCGAGAAAGTAACGGATTAGCTTAGTTGAATGGTGCACGATCATTACTTTTCCGGAAATCGATGCGCCATTCAGGTGAGGTGAGGGCGCGGCCGTTGTGTGCTGTGTCACACTCGAATTCGAGGAGCGATGACGGACGCCCGTCATCGCTGGAGGGTGGCACCAAGTCGCACGACTTACTGTCGTACCAATGGTTTTCGTCCGCCTCCGTGCTCGCCCGCCGTAACGGGACAGGAGGAATCCCATGCGTTATCGCCCGATGGACACCGATCCGGCCGACCCCAGACTCGGCCGTTTCATCCCGGATGACTGGCGCCATGTCGAGCGTTATCCGCTGACCGCGCTCGCGGCCGACGAACTGCCCACGCGCGTGCCGGTCGTCATCGGCGTCAACTGGTACGCGGAATTCGACAAGCCGGAGAAGGACGCCGTTTCCGGCGAGTTCTTCGTCGCGAAGAAGGGCGCGAAGTCGCTCACCCGCATCCGCGGCGGGCACTGCGTCTGCCTGGAGCCGGGCGGCGAGCCCGACACCGACGGGCGGCAGAAGTTCTACGACCAGGGGCGTGAAGGCGCCTGTGTCGGCTTCGGCTGGTCGCGTGCCATGTCGATCTTCAATTCGGACCTCTACGCGGCGCGCTGGCTGTGGGACACGGCCAAGAAGCGCGACCAGTGGCCCGAGACGAACCCCGGCGACGACAACGGCACGTCGGTGCGCGCGGCCGCCGAGGCGCTCGTCGAGCTCGGGCACGTGACGTGGAGCGACATGTACGTCGACGACGACTGGCAGAAGCGCGAGAAGTACACCCCCGACGCGAAGAACGGCCTCAAGGTCTTCCGCTGGGCCAAGAACGTCGAGGACGTCCACGCCGTGCTCGGCAACGAGCGTGCCGACAAGCTCGGCGCCGTGCCGTTCCTCAACTCGTGGGGCATGGGCTACCCGCACCGCACCTACATGCCCGACGACGTGCTCGCCCGGCTGCTCGAGGAGGAGGGCGAGATCGCCGTCCCGACCGACCGCTGAGCCTCCGGCCGCCGGGCAGGCCCGCCTTGCCCGGCGCTTGCCCGCGCTACGTTGTGAACCGTGGACACGAACGGGCAAGCCGCCCGATTTCTTGCGGATTGCCAGCGCTGCGGCGCGCCCACGGAAGGCTGGGTCGCCCAGGTCGTCCGCGACGGCAGGCTTCGATGGGAGGTCGATCTGCAGTGCTCCGCCTGCGGGCTAGCCTCGTGTGACTGGGGTTGGGAGCCTGCCGCGGCGTGGGTGCGTGACGAGCTGTTGGCGCGGCACGGGCCCCGCCGCCTCGAACTGGTCGACCCGGAAGCGCGTGGCGGGCACGTGCTGAAAGCGTTCCGCGACGGGCTCGGGTTTTCCCTGGGCGAGGCTCAGCGAGCGGCGCGCACGTTGCGGCGATCCGGGTACGAGGCCACCTATGCGGAAGCGCGCCTGGTCGCCGACTTGCTGGGACGGGCGGGGATCGACAGCACGCTTGGCCCAGCCGACACACTGCCACCCAACCGGACGGCAGTGCCATTTGTCACGGGAGACCAGTGACAGACGATGGGCGTTTCGGCGGTGGCGGCTTCTTAAGCTCGCGCCATGACCGAAAGAGCCGCCGCTCTACCGCCTCTGCCTGATGTGCGGATCCGTGTCCCGGTCGCCGCGATCGTGGTTCTCGCCTGCTGGGCGATATGCACCGCGCTGTACCACCTAGGGGCCACCGATGTTGTTCCTTGCGGTGCGGCGGGATCCGGAAGCGCTGGCGGCCGGCCAGGTATGGCGGCTCGTTTCACCCGTTCTGGTTCAGCCGGATCCGTTGCCGTCCGTCATCGGGCTGGCCGCGCTGGCCGCGGTGGTCGGCACCATCGCCGAGCGGACGCTGGGTACCGGTCGCCTGGCCGTGCTCCTGGCAGCGGGGGCGCTCGCCGGTCATGGCGTTGGGGAGTGGTGGCAGCCGTATTCCGGTGGTGTGTCCGTGGCGTTCTGCGGCCCGCTCGGCGCGTTGGCCGTGTACGCGTTGATCGAGCGGAGCCGCCCTGTGCCTGCCGCGGTGGTGCTCGTCGGCGCGGTCGTGCTGAGCGTGATCACCGACATCCATGGGCCCGCGATTCCTGGCCGGCGCGGCCGCCGGGTTCCTCGTCGTGCGGCCGGGCAAGCACAGCCGACGGACTGTCACCCGGCCGGGAAGCAGAGCCTGAATCCATGCAGTAGGGTCCGCGATTAACGCGATACCAGCGTTTTTGGTGGACAACTGGAGGTGGCTCGAGTGCACGTCCTTGCGGAGGCGAATCTGCGACTGGACGCGAGCGCGATCGACTACGTGCTGCTGGCGTTCTACTTCGTTCTCGTGCTGGGGATCGGCGCGCTGGCCAGGAGGCAGGTGTCGAGCAGCCTCGACTTCTTCCTCTCCGGCCGCTCGCTGCCCGCCTGGGTCACCGGTCTCGCGTTCATCTCGGCGAACCTCGGCGCGGTCGAGGTCATGGGCATGTCCGCCAACGGCGCCCAGTACGGGATGCCGACGTTCCATTACTTCTGGATCGGCGCGGTGCCCGCGATGCTGTTCCTCGGCATCGTGATGATGCCGTTCTACTACGGCTCGAAGGTGCGCAGCGTTCCCGAGTTCATGCGCCGCCGGTTCGGCAAGCCCGCGCACCTGGTCAACGGCATCAGCTTCGCCGCCGCGCAGGTGCTGATCGCGGGTGCGAACCTGTTCCTGCTGGCCAGTGTCGTAAACCTGCTGCTCGGCTGGCCGCTTTGGGTATCGATCGTCGCCGCCGCGTTCATCGTGCTCTCCTACACCGCGCTGGGCGGGCTCTCCGCCGCGATCTACAACGAGGTGCTGCAGTTCTTCGTGATCGTCGCCGCGCTGCTGCCGCTGACGATCGTCGGCCTGGTCAAGGTCGGCGGCTGGCAGGGACTGGTCGACAAGGTCACCAACTCGCCCGGCGGCTCCGAACAGCTGCACTCGTGGCCCGGTGACAACCTCACCGGCTTCGGCAACAACTTCCTCTCCATTCTCGGCCTGGTCTTCGGTCTCGGGTTCGTGCTCTCGTTCGGGTACTGGACGACGAACTTCGTCGAGGTGCAGCGCGCGATGGCGTCGAAGAGCATGTCGGCGGCCCGCAGGACGCCGATCATCGGCGCCTTCCCGAAGATGTTCATCCCGTTCATCGTGATCATCCCCGGCATGATCGCCGCGGTCAGCGTGTCCGAGTACGTCAAGGACAAGCAGGTGCTGCTCGACGGTGGCAAGGCCGAAAGCGGCGTCACCTTCAACAACGCGCTGCTGCTGCTCATGCGCGACCTGCTGCCGAACGGCATGCTCGGCGTCGCGATCGCCGGTCTGCTGGCCTCGTTCATGGCCGGCATGGCGGCGAACCTGTCCGCCTTCAACACGGTGTTCACCTATGACATCTGGCAGACCTACGTCAAGAAGGACAAGCCGGACGGCTACTACCTCCAGCTCGGCCGGATCGTCACCGCCGCGGCCACCGTGTTCGCGATCGGCACCGCCTTCATCGCGTCGAACTCCGCGAACATCCTGAACTACCTGCAGGACCTGTTCTCCTTCTTCAACGCTCCGCTGTTCGCGACGTTCATCCTGGGCATGTTCTGGAAGCGGATGACGCCGGCGGCCGGGTGGATCGGCCTCGTCGCCGGTACGGGATCGGCCATCACCATCTGGGCGCTGTCGCAGGCCGAGGTGATCGGGCTGAAGGGGCAGGGCACCAGCTTCGTCGCCGCCGGTGTCGCGTTCGCCGTCGACATCCTGGTGAGTGTGGCCGTTTCGCTGGCCACCAAGCCGAAGCCGGACAGCGAACTCGTCGGGCTCGTCTATTCGCTCACACCGAAGGACTCGCTCAAGCACGACGACACCGGCGAGAACTCCGGCTGGTACCGCAAGCCCGCGCTGCTCGCCGGCATCGTGCTGGTCATCACCATCGTCCTCAACATCGCCTTCTAGGAGGTAGCCATGTCTGCTCCCAAAAAGGCCGGTGCCTTCGACATCCGCCTGATCATCGCGTTGCTCACCGGCGTGTACGGGCTGGTGCTGACGATCATGGGCATCGGCTTCACCACCGACGCCGACCTGGCGAAGGCGGCAGGCGTGAACATCAACCTGTGGGCCGGGATCGGCATGCTGGTGTTCACCCTGCTCTTCGTGGTGTGGGCGAAGGTCAGGCCGATCGTGGTGACCCCGCCGGAAGAAGAGGGCGAATAACCGGGTTGTCCCAGCACGCCGCCGATCAGCCCGCTACCGTGCTCCGCGTGCTACCTCGACACCGTCTCACGCCCTTGTTCAGCGCCTTCCTGCTCGGCGCCGTCCTGCTGACCGGCTGCGGCGCCGACCTGGGCAAGGAGAACTTCGCGCGCACCACGATCCCCGCGGCGAGCGGCGACGGCGCGCCGACAGGTGAGATCACCGACAAAGCGGTGTCCGCCGACGCGCTGCGCGCGATCGACACGTGCAAGCTGATCGACAAGACGGCGCTCGCGGACCTGGGCACGGCCGGCGAGCAGCGGATGTCCGATCCCACGCAGTGCCGGACTGAGGTCAAGGACGTCGGCGGCAAGAAGATCGAGATCTCGCTGGAGCTGGGCACCAGCATTCTCCAGGCGTCCAACCCGCAGGGCGTCGTCGCAGGACTTCCGCAGGTGCTCAGGCCCGGTAAGGACGGCGCCCCGGAGTGCACGCTCGGCGCCGTGACGTCCAAGCAGCTGGGGATCGGCATCTCGGTCACCGTGACGTATCAGGGCGGCGACTCGTGCAAGACCGCGACCACGCTGATGGAGAAGGTGGTCAAGCGGCTGCGTGACGCGAACCCGCCCAAGTACACCGTGGCGAAGGGCTCGCTGCTCACCCTGGACCCGTGCACGAGTGTGGACGACGCGGTGGTCAAGGAGCTGGCGCCCGCCGGCAACAAGGTGATCGTCGACCTGCACCACTGCACCTGGAGCGGCAGCGGTCAGCGGCTGACGGTCGAATACGACGACGATGGTCTTGCACCCACGGAGGGCCGCGGCTACGTCAAGGCCGACGTGCCCGGGGTGACCGCGTTCCAGAAGCCGGAGACCGGCACCGCGAAATGCACCGTCAAGTGGACGCACCTGCCGGTCGAAGGCGACCGGGTCGAGGTCGTCACGGTCGGCTTCCAGAACGACCACAGCAAGGACTCCGCCGCGGACGGCTCCTGCGCCAAGGCGGTCAAGGCCGCGAAGACCGTCGTGCCGAAACTGCCGAAGCCGTAACGGGTTGTCGTCAGCTCCGCTGCGCGGTAGACAGGCTGTGCCCTGTCCGAAGATGCACGGAGGCAAGTCGTGAAGAAGATCATCAACGATCCGGCGGACGTGGTCGCGGAGTCACTGCGCGGGCTCGCGCTCGCCCACGGCGACGTGCTGCGGGTCCAGGAAGACCCGGCGCTGGTCATCCGCGCCGACGCGCCGGTCGAGGGCAAGGTCGCGGTGATCTCCGGCGGTGGTTCCGGGCACGAGCCGTTGCACGGCGGCTTCGTCGGCACCGGGATGCTGCACGCCGCCGTGCCGGGCGCGGTGTTCACCTCGCCGACGCCGGACGCGGTCGAAGCCGCCGTCGCGGCCACCGCCGGTCCGGCAGGCGCGCTGCTGATCGTCAAGAACTACACCGGTGACGTGCTGAACTTCGAGACCGCTGCCGAGCTCGCCGAGGCCGAGGGCACCCCAGTCCGCAGCGTGGTGATCGACGACGACGTCGCGGTCAAGGACTCGACCTACACAGCGGGCCGCCGAGGCGTCGGCGGCACTGTGCTGCTGGAGAAGATCGCCGGTGCGGCCGCCGAGCGCGGCGACTCACTCGATGACGTGGAAGCGTTGGCGCGCAAGGTGATCGGCCAGGTCCGCTCGATCGGCGTCGCGCTCACCGCGCCGACCGTGCCGCACGCGGGCACCCCGAGTTTCGAGCTCGCCGACGACGAGATCGAGTTCGGCATCGGCATCCACGGCGAGCCAGGGCGTGAGCGGATACCACTCGAATCCGCCGACGCGCTCGTCGCGCGGCTGATCACGGCCGTCGTCGAGGACCTGCCGTTCGGCTCGGGTGACGAGGTCCTGCTGTTCACCAACTCGATGGGCGGAACCCCGCTGGTCGAGCTCTACCTGGCGCACGGCATCGCGGAAAAGCTGCTCGGGGAGCGCGGGATCACCGTCGCGCGCAGACTGGTGGGACCGTACATCACCAGTCTCGAAATGCAGGGGATCAGCTTGACACTGTTGAAGCTCGACGACGAACTCACCGCGCTCTGGGACGCACCGGTCAACACGCCCGCGTTGCGCTGGGGGATCTGACCATGGGCTGTGGAGCCGAAGGGGTGACGAAGGCCGTGCTGGCGGCGGCCGGCGTGGTCGCCGAGCATCGGACGGAACTGATCGAGCTCGACCGGGCGATCGGCGACGCCGACCACGGGGAGAACATGAACCGAGGGTTCACCGTGGTCGTGGCGGCACTCGCGGACGCCACTCCGGAAACCCCGGGTGAGGTGCTGAAGATCGCGGCCAAGACGTTGATCTCGAAGGTCGGCGGTGCGGCGGGTCCGTTGTACGGCACGGCTTTCCTGCGTGCCGCGACCAAGGCGGCCGATCAGTCCGAAGTAGACGGGCAAGCCGTCGTCGAGCTGCTGCGCGCGGCGCTCGAAGGCGTACAGGCGAGGGGCAAGGCCGAGGTCGGCGACGCGACGATGGTCGACGCGCTGGCACCGGCCGTGGCGGCCGCCGAAGCGGCCGCGGCACTGGACGGCGCGGACATCGCGGCCGTGCTGACCGCGGCGGCCGATGCCGCCGACCAGGGCGCCGAGTCCACAGTGGACCTCGTGCCGCGCAAGGGCAGAGCGTCGTATCTGGGTGAACGGGCGGTCGGGCACATGGACCCCGGCGCGCGGTCGACCGCGTTGATCCTGCGCGCGTTCGCGGAGGCGGCACGGTGACCGTCGGCCTGGTTCTCGTTTCACACAGTGCGAAACTCGCCGAAGGCTTGGCCGAACTGGCCGCGCAGATGGCACCGGACGTGGTGATCATCCCCGCGGGCGGCCTCGAGGACGGCAGCATCGGCACCGACTACGACGAAGTGGTCGCCGCCGCGCAGCGCGCCGACTCCGGCGACGGCGTGGTGCTGCTCTACGACCTCGGCAGCGCGCAGATGACGGCCGAACTGGCCGTCGAGTCGCTGCCCAACCCGTCGACCGCGCTCGTCGCCGACGCCCCGCTGGTCGAAGGCGCCGTCGCGGCCGCCGTCGCCGCGCAAGGTGGCGCCTCGGTTTCGGACGTCGCCGGCGCCGCCGCGGCGGCGGGCGCGCCGCCGGAGTTCGACGAGCTGCCGGAAGCCGACGGTGATCTCGTCGTCGAACTGCGGCTGCGCAATGACGTCGGCCTGCACGCCAGGCCCGCGGCGCTGCTCGCGCGCAGCATCGCGGACCTCGACGCGGAGGTCAGCGTCCGGCTCGGCGAGCAGGAGGCCGACGCGCACAGCGTGCTCGCGCTCATGTCGCTCGGCGCGCGCCAAAACGACCGGATCGTGGTTCGCGCGCGGGGCGCGCAGGCCGCCGACGCCGTCGCGAAGGTCAAAGGCCTGGTGGAAGGTAACTTCGGGGAATGAGATTCGCCGCGGTGCTCGCCGCCGTGCTGGCGCTGGCGGGGTGCACCGCGACGGTTCCCGAAGATCCTGGGAGGACCCCGGACTACCTGCAGCTGGCCGGAACCGTGGTTTTCGGTGACTTCAACACCGTCGATTACTGCAGCCTGCTCGACCCGGCCTCGGCGACCAAGCACGGCGGCACGGAGCCGACCAAGGGGCTTTCGTCGTTCGACTACTGCTCACTGCTGGTCAAGGTCGGCGGCAAGGAGGTCACCGTCGAGGTCGGCTACCTCGGCACCAAGGAATCCCGCCGGGCGGGCGACCGTGTTCCCGACGAAACCAAGAAGCTCCCGCACGGCCTCGTCGCCGAGCGCGGCACCACGTCCGGTGCAGGCGACTGCGCGTACTACCTGCGGTTCGTCGACCAGGTCACCGTGCGCGCGACCGCGAGCCGGTACGCGGCGGACGCGGTGCCGAAGCCGGCGTTGTGCGAGATCGGTTCCGACGTGCTGGACGGGATCGTCGCCTCGGTCTCGGCGAACCAGGTCCGCCACCAGCTCTTCCGGCCGGGCTCACTCGGCACGGTCGACGCCTGCGCACTGCTCGACGACGCGCGGGTGAGCGCGGAGATCGGCGCGGCGATGACGAGATCGGTCCTCGCGTCGAAGCATCGTTGTGAGTGGGTGACACCGGGTGGGTCCTCGGTGTTGCTCAATTTCGTCAACGACGTGCTGCCGCCGGGCGCGGCGGAGGTCACTCCGTACCCGCCGAAGCTCTGCAAGGTCCAGAAGGTGCTCGGCCCCGCGCCCGGCGCGAAGGTCGGCGAGGTCGAGTTCGCCTCGTTGACCGTCAACTCGACGACCGGCAAGGAGCCGTGCGCGGTGGGGCGCGCGCTCGCCGCCGTCGCCTGGCCGAAGCTGCCCGCGGCGTGAGTTAGGTCGTTCTGACTCGATTCCGACAGGCTTCAGGGGGTCTCGCATGGCACTATCAGGAGAAACTACCAGCGAGTAACCACCGGAGGCCGGTTGTGGCACGGGAAATCGCGAGTGTGGGAGTGATCGGTCTCGGCACCATGGGTGCGGGGATCGCCGAGGTCCTGGCCAGGAGCGGGGTGCCGGTAGTCGCTGTCGAAATCGACGACGAGGGCGTCAAGCGGGGGCGCGGGCACCTCGAGCACTCCACCGAGCGAGCGCTGAGCGGTGGCAAGCTGGATCAGGCGTCTCGGGTGGAGTTACTCGATCGGGTGCGGTACACGACCTCGCTCTCGGATCTGTCCGATGTGGACCTGGTGATCGAGGCCATCCCGGAGAGCTTCGACGCCAAGGCCGACCTGTTCATCCAGCTGGACAAGATCACCGGCCCCGACACGATCTTCGTGTCCAACACCTCGTCGCTGTCGATCACGGAGATCGGCGTGCACACCTCGCGCCCCGGCAAGGTCGTCGGTATGCACTTCTTCAACCCGGCGCCCGTGTTGAAGCTGGTCGAGATCGTCCGCAGCGTGGTCACCGAGCCGGACGTGGTCGCCGACGTGGTCGCGTTCGCCGAGAAGCTGGGCAAGACGCCGGTGGTCATCGGCGACCGGGCGGGTTTCATCGCCAACGCGTTGCTGTTCGGCTATCTCAACCACGCCGTGCGGATGTACGAGCAGCGCTACGCCACCCGCGAGGATCTCGACGCCGCGATGCGGTTCGGCTGCGGCTACCCGATGGGCCCGCTGGCGCTGCTGGATTTGATCGGGTTGGACACCGCGTACGAAATCCTCGACACCATGTACCACCAGTCGCGCAATCGTTTGCACGCACCGGCCCCGCTGCTGAAGCAGATGATCACCGCCGGTCTGCTCGGCCGGAAGTCCGGCCGCGGCTTCTACAGCTACGACGGTGTCGATTCGCCCAACGTGGTCACCGACGCCGAGACGCCATCGTCCACTGTGGATTCGTCGGCCGTGCGGCCGGTGCACAAGGTCGGTGTGGTCGGCACCGGCACGATGGCCACCGGCATTGTCGAGGTCTTCGCCAAGCGTGGCTTCGACGTCATCCTGCGAGCACGCAGCGCGGACAAGGCGGCGGCCTCGGTCGCGCGGGTGAAGAAGTCGCTGGACAAGGCCGTCGTGAAAGGCAAACTGTCCGAAGAGGACGCCGCGGCGGCGCTGTCCAGGATCACGCCTGCGGTCGAGTTCGAGGAACTGGCCGACGTCGACCTGGTGATCGAGGCCGTCGCCGAGGACCTCGCGATCAAGCAGGCCGTTTTCGCCGCACTCGACGACGTCGTGAAGCCGGGCGCCATCTTGGCGACGACCACGTCTTCCTTGCCGGTCATCGAATGCGCGGCCGCGACCGCCCGGCCGTCCGATGTGGTCGGACTGCACTTCTTCAACCCGGCCCCGGTGATGAAACTGGTCGAGATCGTGTCGACGATTTCGACCGCGCCCGACGTGCTCGCGACCGCGCGGGCGCTGTGCGGTTCGCTCGGCAAGCACCCGGTGCGCTGCGGCGACCGGGCGGGTTTCATCGTCAACGCGTTGCTGTTCCCGTATTTGAACGACGCGGTGAAGATGCTGGAGGCGCACTACGCGCAGGCCGAGGACATCGACACGGCCATGAAGGTCGGCTGCGGCCTGCCGATGGGACCGTTCGAGCTGCTGGACGTCGTCGGCCTCGACGTCTCGTTGGCGATCCAGCGCACCCTGTTCGACGAGTTCCACGAGGAGGGCTTCGCGCCCGCTCCGCTGCTGGAGCACCTGGTGACGGCGGGACGGCTCGGGCGCAAGACCGGCAAGGGCTTCAAGGACTACACCGCGAAGTAAAGCTCGTGAGCGTTGCTGGCAGCTCCAACCGCATGTTCTGACTCGCCCGCAACGCTCACGAGTCCTTCGGTGGCAGCAACGGCCCGCCCGCCCAATGCTGGAACACGAGGTTCGTGTGCACGCGTGCGACTTCGTCGCGTGCGGTGAGTTCGTCGAGGACCAGGCGCTGGAGGTCGCCCGCCGAGGTGGTGGCGACATGCGCGAGGAAGTCGTCGGGCCCGGTGAGGTGGTAGACGGCGCGGACCTCCGGCTGGGCGAGCAGGTGCTCGATGAACGGGTCGACGAGCGGCCGGCGGTGCGGGCGGACCTGGACGAACAGGAACGCCTCGAGCGGGCGGCCGAGTTTCGCGGCGTCGACCGTGGCGCGCTGGCCGGTGATCACGCCGGTGGTGCGGAGGCGGTTGACGCGGTCGAGGCAGGTCGAGGGCGCGATGCCGACGGCCGCCGCGAGCTCCTTGTTCGTGACCCGCGAATCGTTCTGCAGGATGCGCAGGATTTCAAGATCAACCGTACTCAGTTCGACAGATGCCGTCATTCGCGAATTATATCCGTACCCATTGCGGGCTATCCGGTGAACGAGCGACCCTGCGTCCATGACCTCAGCGATGCGGACCCGAGCCGTGCATGCCGGGCGTGACGATCTCACCGACCTCGGCCTGCACGCTGCCCCTCTCGACCTGTCCACCACCTACCCGTCCCGCGACAGTGCCGACGAGGCGCGCAGGCTGGACGTGTTCGCGACCGGCGCGCTCGATCCGGGCACCCCGGTCTACGGCCGGATCTCCAATCCCACCGTCGAGCGGTTCGAGCGGGCCATCGCCGAACTCGAAGGCTTCGAGCACGCTGTCGCCTTCGCCAGCGGGATGGCCGCGGTCTCGGCGAGCCTGCTCGCGGCCGTGGCGCAGGGCAAGCGGCACGTGGTCGCGGTCCGGCCCGTTTATGGCTGCACGGACCACATTCTGACCTCAGGGCTGCTCGGTACCGAGGTCACTTGGGCCTCGCCGGAGACACTCGCGAGCGAACTCCGGCCGGACACCGGCCTCGTTTTCGTCGAGACACCGGCGAACCCGACGCTGAGCGAGGTCGACATCGCCGAGCTCGCCGCCGTCTGCGGCGAGGTGCCGTTGCTGGTCGACAACACCTTCGCGACGCCGGTGCTGCAGCGTCCCGGCAGGCACGGCGCGAGCCTGGTGCTGCACAGCGCGACCAAGTTCCTCGGCGGACACGGCGACGTCATGGGTGGCGTTGTCGCTTGCGGTGCCGAAGAAGCCGCGCGTTTGCGTCAGATTCGCTTTGCCACCGGCGGGATCCTGCACCCGCTCGCCGCGTACATGTTGCTGCGCGGGCTTTCCACGCTGCCGTTGCGTGTGACGGCCGCTTCGGCGACAGCGGCCGTTCTGGTCGAACGGCTTCGCGAGCACTCCGGCGTCCGTGCCGTGCACTACCCGGGTATCGGGGGGCCGCTGATCGCGTTCGAGGTCGAGGGCGATCCGCACGCGGTCATCGCCGCCGTCCGGCTGATCACGCCCGCGGTCAGCCTGGGCAGCGTCGACACGCTGATCCAGCACCCGGCGTCGATCAGCCACCGCATCGTCGAAGAGGGCGACCGCCACGGCGCGGGCGTGACCGACAACCTGCTCCGGATGTCCGTCGGCCTCGAAGACGTCGAGGACCTGTGGCACGACCTCGACCAGGCGCTGAAGGCGGCCTAGCCGCAGCACCCGCCGCCGCAGCAGCCCCCGCCCCCACCCGAGGGCGCGGGGGCGCTCCCGCCGGAACCGGATCCCGATCCGGTGAGTGCGACGGTGGTAAGGAGTTTGACCGTGTCCTGGTGCCCGTCCGGGCAGGTGGCAGGGGTGCCGGACTCGCTCATCGGGCGCATCAGGTCGAAGGTGCCGCCACATTCACGGCAGCGGTAAGCGTAAGTCGGCATACCCGGATTATCGCCGCACCGGGCGTCGGGTGGGAAGCTGACCCGGTGCATCTGCCGCTACCCGACGACCGCCCGCACCTGAGCCAGGTCGTCCCGTCGATGCTTGCCGCGCTCGGCGTCGACGGTTTCGCCAACACCCTCGATTTTCCGGATGTCGCCCGCACCTGCGTGCTGCTCGTCGACGGCCTCGGCTGGGAACTGCTCGCGGAGCACGCCGACTGCGCGCCCGTGCTCAGCGAGCTCGTGAAACGCCCGCTGCGGGTCGGGTTTCCGTCCACTACCTCCGCAGGGGTCGCCGCGATCGGCACCGGCGTCGCCTCGGGTGAGCACGGGATGGCCGGGTACACCTTCGAGGTGCCGGGCGCCGGCGTGCTCAACGCACTGCGCTGGACCAGCCACGTCGACGGTTCGAACCTGCTGGGCGTGCTCGTGCCCGAGGAGGTGCAGCCGCTGCCGACGACCTTCGAGCGTGCGGCCAGCGCCGGGGTCACCACGAGTGTCGTCAACTACGCGCAGTTCAAACGCTCCGGCCTGACCAGGGCGGTGCAGCGCGGCGGGCAGTACGTGGGCGTCCGCGCGTTCGGCGATCTCGCCGCGCAGACATTGCGCGCGATGGAGGCGAAGCCGAGCTTCTGCTACGCCTACCACAGCGAACTCGACATGCTCGGCCACGTTTACGGCCCCGGCTCAACCGCGTGGCGGATGCAGCTGCGGCAGGTCGACCGGCTTGTCGAGTCGATCATCGAGAATCTGCCGCCCGGCGCGATGCTCGCCGTCGTCGCCGACCACGGCATGGTGACCGTCGAGGACGCACTCGACGTCGAAGCGACGCCCGACCTCCTCGAAGGCGTGCGTGCGATCGGCGGCGAGGTACGCGCGCGCCATGTCTACACCGAGGAAGGCGCCCAAGCCGACGTGCTCACCGCCTGGCGCGCCGTGATCGGCGAACGCGCCTGGATCCTCTCGCGCGACGAGGCGATCGCGGCAGGCTGGTTCGGCCCGCGGGTCAACGACTGGGTCCGCCCGCGGATCGGCGACGTCGTGGCGGCCGCACGCGACCGGTTCGGCATGAAGCTGGAGATGGCGGAGGCCGTCGAGTCCTCACTGGTCGGTCAGCACGGTTCGCTGACGACGGCCGAGCAGCACGTCCCGCTCGCACTCGCGTTTTCGTGAATCCCGTCCGATGAGAGAGGAACTTTCCCCCTCTTCCGCCCGACCACTCCTGCGCAGAGGTCGAGCGCGAGGAGGAATGGTGACGCTGAACGGAATCGGGGTCGTCGGAGCCGGTGGTGAGGGGCGGGCTCTCGCGGCCTACCTGGCGTCACGAGGGCTGCCCGTGCATCTCTGTACCCGAGACACCCGGGTGGCCGGCATCCTCAAGGCGCGGGGCCGTCTCAAGGGCGAGTTCCGGCTCAGCCTGGTCACCGACGATCCGGCGGAACTGCTGGCCGCCTGCCGGGTGGTCTTCATCGCGACCGTGACCACCGCCTACCCGGAAGTCGCCGCCAAGCTCGCGCCGCACCTGACGCCGGACCACGTGGTGGTGCTTTTCTCGAGCAAACTGTGCGGCAGCGTCGAGTTCTCGTGCCTCCTTCGCCAAGCAGGCGTCAGTGGTATCGACGTCGTCGAGACCGACGCGTTGTTCGCGGCCCGTCCCGACGGCGATGACAGCGTGGACGTGCTCGGCATGAAGGGCTGGAACCTCATCTCGGGTGCCACGCCCGGTGCGGTCGACCGGCACGCGGACATGCTCACCGAGTGGTTCCCGATGCTCGAACGGGCCCGCAACCCCATCGAGCGTGGCCTGACCGACTTCGGCGCCGTCGCGCACGTGCCGATCGCGCTGGCCAACCTCGGCACCATCGACCGTGCCGAAGATCTGCTGTTCTACGCCGAAGGCCTGTCCGAGCGCACGGTCGTCCTGCTGGAACACGTCGAGCGCGAGTTCGGCGCGGTCGCCGCCGCCTACGGCGCCAAGCTGCTTCCGATGACCGAGGTGCTCGACCGGTACTACGGCTGCACGACCACGAGCCTGCTCGACGCGATCCGTTCGGTCGAGCCGTACAAGGCGATCCAGGCGCCGCAGAGCCTCGACCACCGCTTCCTGCGCGAGGACATCGCCTCGACGCTCGTCCCGCTCCAGGCGCTCGCCGCGCGAGCGGGCGTCGCGACACCGATGGTCGACGCGGCGATCACCATCAAGTCGGCGATCGGCAGGGCCGACTACGCGGCGAGTGGCCGGACACTGGCCCGCCTGGACTGGGAAGCCTTGTCGCACAAGGAGATCCTCAGCCGGATTTGACCGCCGAGAACTTGACGATCCGCTTCGGGGCGTGCTCGATCTCGACCTCGGAGAACCCCGCGCCGGCGAGCCGGTCCGAGAGGGTGGACACGTCCAGGACGTTCATCGTGTCGCCGATGTGCAGCAGCCGGAACCAGAAGCTCAGCTGGCTGTCGGTGGCCCGGATGATGCCGCCTGGCCGCAACACCCGACAGGCCTCGGCGAAGATCGCGTCCTGGAGCGCGGTCGTCGGCACGTGGTGGAGCATCGTGAAGCAGACGACCGCCGAGAAAGTGTTGTCCTCGAACGGCATTCTCGCGCCATCGCCGTGCACGACCGTCACGCGATCCCCGAACTTCGCGCGCAGATGCGTTACCGAGGCGTCGTCGATTTCGAGCGACGTGAGCTTCGGTGCGAGATCGGCCAGCACGCTGGTGGTCGCCCCGAACCCGGGCCCGAGTTCCAGCACGTTGTCGCCCAGTTCGAAGCCCGCGAGCCGCCGGGGCAGTTCCTCGGCGACGAAGCCCGCCCATTTTTCCGACGAGCACAGCTTGCGGTGGAGCAGGTTCATTGGCATGCGTCGACGCTAAGAGGCAGGGGTGATTGGCCGAAAGGCGATAGTCTGACAACTGATGTCGCAATCCAGACTCTCGTCCTCCTCCACGGCCATGATCCTGGGTGCCTTCGACCTGCCGGCGGGCACCTGGTTTCCATGGCACGCGCACGAGTCGCACCAGCTGGCCTGGTCGGCGCAGGGTGTGGTCGCGGTGAACGTCGGCGACGCGCAATGGGTGCTTCCGCCGACCAGGGCGCTGTGGATCCCGGCAGGTGTCGTGCACCGGACCGGCGCGATGGATCACGCGTTGCTGCGCGGCATCTACGCCGAGGTCGGCCGCTGCCCCGTCAGCTGGCCGGAGCCGAGACTGCTCACCGTCCGGCCCTTGCTGCGCGAGCTGCTGGAATACCTGACCGGCGACATCGAGGACGAACCCCGCCGCCGGGCCGAAGCGGTGGCGTTCGACCTGCTGGAGCCGGTGGACGTCGTACCGATCACCGTGCCGATGCCGAGTGATCCTCGCGCTCGCCGGGTGGCCGAGATGCTGATCGCCGATCCGGCCGATGATCGGGGGCTCGCCGGCTTCGGGCAGGTGGTCGGTGCCGCGGAACGCACGCTCGCCCGGTTGTTCCTGGCCGAGTGTCATCTGACCTTCGGCGCCTGGCGGACGCAGGCGCGGCTCAGGGCGGCCCTGCCTTGGCTTGCCGGGGGTCTGCCGCTCGACGGGGTGGCCAGGAGGGTCGGCTATTCGTCGGCGAGCGCGTTCGTGGCGGCCTTCCGGCGGGCCGTCGGGGTACCGCCGGGTCAGTACTTCTCCGGCTAGAAGTGCGCGTTAGCGTGGAGCACGTGCCTCGACGCAATCGCCCTGATCCCGGCCGCCGTGCACCCGAAATGGGAGCTTCGATGGGCTGGGCGCGGGCCGAGGCCGGTCAGGACGGCGAATGGCTGGTGCGCAGCGTGCCGGGCGCGCAGGCGACCAAGGAGTACCGCTGTCCCGGCTGCGACCACGAGATCCGGCCGGGTACGCCACACCTGGTGGTCTGGCCGGCCGACGAGACCGGGTCCGTCGCCGACCGCAGGCATTGGCACCGGCCGTGCTGGGAGGCACGGGCCAGGCGGCGGCCGAGTCAGCGCCGGTAGCGCTCGAGCTCGCCGGTAGTGCCGCTATCAGGCTCACCGGCGGTAGTGCCGACTCATCAGGCCCGCGTAGGTCTCGGAGACGTAGTCCTTGAAGCCGAGACGTTCAACGAGCCGCCATGACGGCTCGTTGACCTCCGCCGCGCTGATCACCACGGGGAATTCCGGCAGCTCCCGCTCGGCCCACTCGACGATCGCGCGTGCCGTTTCGAGCGCATAGCCCTTGCCCCAGGCGCTGGGGCGGAACCGGTAGTAGAGGTTCAGCATCCGCCTGCCGTGAAAGCGCCGGTGACGGACGCCGCCGATGCCGATGACCTCATCTGAACCCGCTTCGAGCACGGCGACATAGCCATAGCCGTACTCAGTCCAGTGTTCGAGCCAGTTGCCCAGCTCCTTCACCGCGGTCCGCTCGTCCGGCGGGTCGGGGTGAAACCGGTTGGTCTCCGGATCGGTCTGGATTTCGACCACCGCCTGGCGATCCGTTTCACGGACCTGGCGCAGCAGCAGGCGGGCGGTGGCCAGGTCCCCGAACTTGATCGTCATAACGAGGACGGTAGCGGCGATGTCCGACAGAATGCTGTCATGCCCGAACTGCCTTTGGTCCTGCTGCACGCCTTTCCCGTCGACGCCCGCATGTGGAACGCGGTCCGAGCGCCGCTCGCCGAGCGGATCCGGCTGATCACGCCGGATCAGCGCGGGCTGGGCAGGTCACCGCTGCCCGAGACGGACCGAGAACCCACGCTCGAAGACGCCGCGCGCGACGTGATCGCCCTGCTCGACCGGCTGGAGCTGGACGAGGTCGTGCTCGGCGGTTGCTCGATGGGCGGCTACCTGACACAGGCCGTGCTGCGCGTCGCGCCGGAACGGATCGGCGGGCTCATCTTCATCGACACCAAGGCGACCGCCGACGCGCCGGAGGCCGCACAGGCCAGGCTGGACCTGGCGAAGCGAGCGGAGGCAGACGGCATCACGGGCTGGCTCGCCGACGCCGCCATGCCACTGATGTTCGCGGACGCCACGCTCGCCGAGCGGGCCGACCTCGTCGCCTCGACCCGCGAGCTGATCGAAGCGCAGTCCGCCTCCGGAATCGCATGGGCGGCCCGAGCGATGGCCGCCAGGCCGGACTCGCTCGACCTGCTGCGAGAGACCGGCGTTCCGACGCTCGTGCTGGTCGGCGAGCACGACAAGGTCACCCCGGTCGATCAGGCGAAGCTGATGGCCGGGGCCGCGCCGAACTCGACGCTCGAGGTGTTGCCCGAGTCAGCGCACCTGACGCCACTGGAAGTGCCCGATCTCGTCTCCCGCGCGATCCTTGACTGGTATCCGCGCGGCTGACGACATCGTCGACGAGCACGTCTGTGCCGTGTGTCCGGGGTCGTGACCGCTCAACCCGTGCCGGTCGGGCTGAGCGGTCACCATCCCCCTGTCCGTACTGTGCAGACCGGATCGGCGAGTTCCTCCGGACAAGGAGCTGTCACCACTCCAGGAACTCGTCGAGCCAGCCCGGCGAATTGGCCACTTCGCCGATGACGGCCGGAACCCGCGTTCAATGCGTCGCTCGGTGCGTCCCCCTCCGGTCCGGCTGACTCCCGGGAAGCCAGTGGATACCGGAAAAAGCGCACCTCGCCCACGTGATAGCCAGGTTCCGGACCGTCTTTTCGGGACAGTCCAGCACCGGTCGGCTCAGTGGTGAGCCGACCGATTCCAGTGCGGCGCGTCAGTGCCGCGAGCTCGGTGTGAGGTTGTCAATCTTCACGCTCAGGACGCTAGCCGTGGGCACCGACAACTTTCACGCGAAGTACCTCGCGAGGCACTCGCGGGCCGCTTCGATTTCGTCCGGAAACCGTTGCGCCACAATGAATCGCCAGGGCACTTCAAAAAGTTTCCGCAAATTTTCGAACGGGTCCAGCGCGGCCGGACCGGGGTGCGCGGGGTAGGCGTCGAGTGCCTCCGGGAAGGTGCCGCGGAGTACGCCGAGATCCCAGGCGAGCGGTCCGCGCCAGGTGTCTTCGAAGTCGAGCCAGCACGGCCCGGCAGCGGTGGCGATCAGGTTCCCCGGATGCGCGTCACCGTGCAGTGCCTGCGCCGGCCCGGCCGGCAGTGTCGCGGCGATCCGGTCAGCTTCGTCGCGCAGCCGGTCGGCGGCCCCGTCGAGCACGTGCTCCCAGAGATCGAGCGCCCGATAGGTCTCCGCGAGCGGCCCGTCGGAGGGGAGCGGGCCTTCGTAGTCACGGAGCGCGACGTGGACCGCGTGCAGCGACGTCGCGACCTCTGAAGCGGTGAACCGGTGGTTCGGGTCATGCGGGGTGAAATGCCACAAAGTGACCCAGTGACCTGCGGCGAAGTGCGGGCCAGGCCCCGGATCTGACAAAGGTGAGACAACTCGCACACCACGCTCGGTGAGGAACGACGACACCGCGACATCACGCGCCAGCCAATCGTGTGGCTCCGGCCGGACCAGGCCGGTGGTCGCGGGCACGCGCGCGACCACCGAACCCAGTCTCACCAGCACGTTCGACCGCTGGTGGAGCAGTTCGGGGTCCTCGTGCGGCAGCCCCAGACGCTTGGCCACTTGCACGGCGGCGGCCACCCCTGAAACCGTGTACTCGTCGCGCATCGCGTGATCTTGCCAGCCGGTGCGCGCGACTGTCGGTAGTGAGGGCTACGATCCCCTCAGCCGTCGAAGTGGGCCCGAGCGCGCTTCGACGACCCGATGATGACCACCACAGTGTTGGAGGCAGGAGTGACGGCCGTAGCCCCCAAGCCGATCGCCACGCGCCCATACCCCGCGCGCGAGTCGGTTAAGGGTTCGTACCTGCTGCGGTTGTTCCGCACGACGGACCACAAGCAGATCGGCATCATGTACCTCGTGACGTCGTTCGCCTTCTTCATGGGCGGCGGCGCGATGGCGATGCTCATCAGGACGGAGCTGGCCCGCCCAGGGCAGCAGTTCCTTTCGCAGGAGCAGTACAACCAGCTCTTCACCATGCACGGCACGGTGATGCTGCTGCTGTACGCGACCCCGATCCTCTTCGGCTTCGCGAACTTCATCCTGCCCCTGCAGATCGGCTCGCCCGACGTCGCGTTCCCGCGGTTGAACGCGTTCTCGTACTGGCTGTACCTGTTCGGCGGCCTCATCGTGATGTCCGGCTTCCTCACCCCTGGTGGCGCCGCGGACTTCGGCTGGTTCGCCTACACGCCGCTGTCCGACGCGATCCACTCGCCGGGTGTCGGCGCCGACCTCTGGATCTCCGGCCTGGTGGTGTCCGGTCTCGGCACCATCCTCGGCGCGGTCAACATGATCACCACGGTGATCTGCCTGCGCGCGCCCGGCATGACGATGTACCGGATGCCGATCTTCACCTGGAACATCCTGATCACCGGTATCCTGATCCTGCTGGCGTTCCCGATCCTGACCGCGGCCCTGATGGGCCTGCTGGCGGACAGGCATCTCGGCGCACACGTCTTCGATCCGGCCAACGGCGGCGTGATCCTCTGGCAACACCTGTTCTGGTTCTTCGGCCATCCAGAGGTCTATATCGTCGCGCTACCGTTCTTCGGGATCGTGTCGGAGATCTTCCCGGTCTTCAGCCGCAAGCCGCTGTTCGGCTACAAGAGCCTGGTCTGGGCGACGCTGGCGATCGCCGCGCTGTCCATCGCGGTGTGGGCGCACCACATGTACGCGACCGGTTCGGTGCTGCTGCCGTTCTTCTCCTTCATGACCTTCCTGATCGCGGTCCCGACCGGCGTGAAGTTCTTCAACTGGATCGGCACGATGTGGAAGGGGCAGATCTCCTTCGAGACGCCGATGATCTTCTCCATCGGCTTCCTGGTGACCTTCCTCTTCGGTGGCCTGACCGGCATTCTGCTGGCCGCGCCCGCGATCGACTTCCACGTCTCGGACAGCTACTTCGTCGTGGCGCACTTCCACTACGTGCTCTACGGGACGATCGTGTTCGCCACGTTCGCCGGTATCTACTTCTGGTTCCCGAAGATCACCGGCCGGATGATGGACGAGAAGCTCGGCAAGTGGCACTTCTGGACCACGTTCATCGGCTTCCACGGCACCTTCCTCGTCCAGCACTGGCTGGGTAACGAGGGCATGCCGCGCCGGTACGCGGACTACCTGGCCGGCGACGGGTTCACCACGCTGAACACGATCTCCACGATCGGCGCGTACATCCTCGGCGCCTCGACGCTGCCGTTCATCTGGAACGTCTTCAAGAGCTACCGCTACGGCGAGATCGTCACGGTCGACGACCCGTGGGGCTACGGCAACTCGCTGGAGTGGGCGACCTCGTGCCCGCCGCCGCGGCACAACTTCACCTCGCTGCCGCGCATCCGTTCGGAGCGCCCGGCGTTCGAGATGCACTACCCGCACATGGTGGAGCGGCTGCACGCCGAAGGCGAGATCGGCTTCTTCGGCAACCAGAAGCCCAACTCGCACGCGAAGGCGCCTTCACAGGTGCTCACCGAAGCCGCGATGCCGGGGTCCCATGACAAGGACAACGCGAGCGAGCAGTAAATGGACCGAAAAACGACGCGTGTCTGTTCCTTGGGCACGCGTCGTTTTTTATGCGCCGACTAAAGGAAGACCACAGTGACGCAGACACCAGTCCTGATCACCACCACCGGCCCCGACAAGCCCGGTGTGTCCTCCGCGCTGTTCGCCGTGCTGACCCGGCATGACGTCGACGTGCTCGACGTCGAGCAGGTCGTCATCCGCGGCAAGCTCATCCTGGGTGTGCTCGCCGGGGTCTACCGCGACCCGGAGGGGCTGCAGGAGTCCGTCGAGCAGGCGATGGCGTCGGTCGGCATGCAGGTCGACGTGCGGATCGGCTCGGAGATCGGCGAGGACCCGTTCGCGCTGGGGCGGATCGACTCCACCCACGTCGTGGTCGTGCTCGGCCGTCCGGTGACCGCGCGCGGGTTCGCCGAGGTCGCGCGGGGACTGGCCGGGATCGGGGCGAACATCGACTCGATCCGCAGCGTCGCCGACTACCCGGTGACCGGCCTCGAAATGTACGTCTCGGTCGCCGAAGACACCGAAAAGGCCGACGCGCAGCTGCGCTCCGAGCTGGCCGACCTGGCGGCGAAGGTCGAGCTGGACCTGGCCGTCGAGCGGGCCGGTATCGCGCGGCGCGCGAAGCGGCTGGTCGTGTTCGATGTCGACTCGACGCTCATCCAGGGCGAGGTCATCGAGATGCTCGGCGCGTACGCCGGGAACGAGGCGCGGATCCGCGAGATCACCGAAGCGGCGATGCGCGGCGAGCTGAACTTCTCGGAGTCGCTGATCAAGCGGGTCGCGCTGCTCGAAGGACTCCCGGCCACCGTGCTCAAGGAGGTCGCGGACTCGCTGGAGCTGACGCCGGGAGCGCGGACGACCGTGCGGACGCTGAAGCGGATGGGCTTCAAGTGCGGTGTCGTCTCCGGCGGGTTCCTGACGATCATCGACAACCTGGTCGAGGACCTCGGGCTGGACTTCGCGGCGGCCAACGAGCTGGAGATCGTCGACGGCAAGCTGACCGGGCGGGTCGTCGGGGACATCGTCGACCGGGCGGGCAAGGCGACGGCGTTGCAGCGGTTCGCCGCCGAGTACGAGATCCCGCTCGAACAATGCGTCGCGGTCGGCGATGGGGCGAACGACATCGACATGCTTTCGGTGGCGGGGATGGGCGTCGCGTTCAACGCGAAGCCCGCCTTGCGGGAAGTCGCGGACACCGCCATCTCGCACCCGTACCTGGACGCGGTGCTGTTCGTACTGGGTGTCACGCGTGCCGAGGTCGAGGCGGCCGACGCCGCCGACGGGCTGGAATCGCTGCGGCCATGAGCGTGCTGGAATCGCTCGGTGCGCGCTACGCCTACTGGCTCGGACTGCCCGCGGAGGACACGAACGACACCTCCGACGAGGTGCCCGAGCTGGTCAGGGCGATGCCGATCATCCTGCGGATCGAGCGAGCCGAGCCGCCGGGGCGGACCGCGCTGCTCGAGGCAGCGGCGGCGGCTTCGATCGCTGTCTGCCTGGATGAGCGTGCCGAGCCGGAAGGCGAATGGCATGCCGAGGTGAGCGCGTGGGTCGATGAGCGGATCCGCAAGGTCGCGCGGCGGGCACGGGGTGCGCATTGGCAGGCCGTGCAGGCGCTGCCGGGTGTCACGGTGACGGTCGACGGCGCCGAGGCGCGCGCGTTGGTGCCGGGACTGGTCGTCGAGGCGCCGAAAGAGGTCAGCAGGCTGCAGATCTCGGGCAGCGAGCTCCCCGCCGACGAGCCGGGGCCGGTGCCGGACGGGGTGCCGGTGCTGTGGCTGAACCCCGAGGTGCCGATGACGGTCGGCAAGGCGGCGGCGCAGGTCGGGCACGCGACGATGATCCTGGCTTCGCTGCTGGACGCCGCGCAGATCGAAGCGTGGGCTTCGTCGGGCTATCGGTGCGCGGTGCGGACGCCGAGCGTCGCACTGTGGAAGGAACTGCATCCCGGCGGCGACCCGGCCAGTGCTTGGCGTCAGCGCCGCGTGATCGCGGTGCGGGACGCCGGGTTCACCGAGGTGGATCCGGGGACTGTGACCGTGCTCGGGCAGTGGAACAACGGCTGAGCGAAGGCGGTTCTACCCGATATGGCACTGGAAGTTCAGCGTGAAGGCGAGCACGACTTCGTCGGGCGTAACGAGCGTGGGGCCGAGGTCCGTATCGGCCGGAACGGGCAGCAGGGGTCGTTTTCGCCCGCCGAGTTGCTGCAGATCGCCGCTGCCGGGTGCTCGGCGGTGACCGCCGAAAACCTCATCACCCGGCGGATCGGCGAGGACTCGAAGTTCCGGGTCGAGGTGACGGCCGACCGGCGTGAGGGCGCTTCCGAACTGGACGCGGTGCACGTCGAATTCGATGTCGACCTGTCCTCTCTGGACGAGGAACAGCGGGTGGCGCTGGCCGCGGCCGTGGATCGCTCGATCGAGCGGCTTTGCACGGTGAGCCGGACGCTGAAAAAAGGCATTCCCGTGACAGAAAATCTGCCAACAGGCATTTAGCCCGCTTGTCCGCCTCTACACTTTCCCGCCATGGGTGGGAGGTTGATCGCGGAACGTTACCGCTTGGAAGAGCGGATCGGCACCGGCGGCATGGGCGTCGTCTGGCGCGCCACCGACCTCGAACTACGCCGGGTGGTGGCGCTCAAAAGGTCGCACGACGACGGTGACGGTGGCCAGATCCGGCGCGAGGCGCGGATCGGTGCCGGGCTGCAGCATCCGAACGTGGTCAGCGTCTATGACGCGGTGGTCCATGACGACGACCGCTGGCTGGTGCTGGAGTACCTGCCTTCGCGATCCCTGGCCGAAATTCTGGACTCCGACGGGCCGATGGCGCCGACGGCGGCCGCCAAGATCGGCGCGCAACTGGCCGGCGCGCTGGTGGCGATGCATGCCAAGGGGATGGTGCATCGGGACATCAAGCCGGGCAACATACTGGTGGCCGACGACGGCACTGCCAAGCTGACCGATCTCGGCATCGCGCAGTGGGCGGAAGTGACCCGCGCGGATACGGGCCTGATCAGTGGCACGCCCGGCTATCTCGCTCCCGAGGTGGCCGACGGCGGGGATTCGGGTGCGCCCGCGGACGTGTTCTCACTGGGCGCGACCTTGTTCGCGGCGGTGGAGGGCGGCTCGCCGTGGGGTACGACGGAATCGCCGTTCCGGCAGCTGCGGCGTGCGGCTGCGTTCGAGATCGAGCAGGCGCGGCAAGCGGGTCCGCTCGCTCCGGTGCTGGACGCGTTGCTGCAGCGGCGACCGGCGGCGCGCCCCACCGCGGCCGTGGCCATGCGCATGCTGGCCGAGATCGGCGGAACCATCATGCCGGAGCCACCGCGGCGGCGGTTCCGGATGCCACGCCGCGCGCTCGCGATCGCGGCGAGCGTCGTCGTCCTGGTCGCGGTCGCCTCGGTCGCTTTGTTCGGTCTCGGAAACTCGGTCATCGCCGACACGACTGGTGATCAGCGGACAGCGGATCCGTGTGCGATGTTCGACAAAGAGAAATTGAGCCAGTTCGGCAAGGTCACTGTGGTCACCGATCGAGGCGCGATCAACGAGTGCCGCGCGCTGGTGGCCGTGTCCACCGGCGACCCCAGGGACGTGGTCGAGGTCAAGGCGGTGCTCGATCTGCCGGATTCGCCGCCGGTGACGCGACCGGAGCCGGGCGAGTTGCCCATGCCGGACACACCGTTGGCGGAGAAGGGCGAGTGCACCCGGGTCATCCCGTTGCCGGACGGGAACGTGTTCACCATCAGCGTCAAACACCTCAACGGGTTTGAAGCCAGGCTTTGTGAAATCGCCAATTCTGCGACCGTTTCGGCATTGGCCGTGCTCAATCGTGGGCAGATTCCCAGGCGGCCGCCCCCGTCGGCGAAGTCGTTGGCAAGCCTGGACGCGTGCAAGCTCCTTTCCGCACAGGAAGTACCGACAGTGGTCGGCGGGACTGTGACGCCCAGCCCCTACTTCGGTTCTTGGATGTGCGAATGGCGGTTCGCCGCCAAGGAATTGACCATCGGCTTCGACCGGGAGAAGGTCACGTCCGATGTGGACGGCGCCAGGGAGACGACGGTCGGCCCCTACCGTGCGCACGTCAAAGCGGGCACCGGCAACTGGGAAGGGACCTGCTTCCTCAAACTCGAGTATCGGCGCTTCGCGGGATCTGACGTCGAGCGGGTGGAGGTCCTCGAGTTCTTCTTCGGCGAGAAGGGCAGGCCGTGGACGGAGAGCTGCGCCGGAGTCGAGGCGGCGGCGAACCTGGTCGCCGCCCGGTTACCCCGATAGCAGGGGTCGTTCACGGCCGTTCGCACCACTACACTGCCCGGCATGGGCGGGAGACTGGTCGCTGAGCGCTATCGGCTGGAGGAACAGGTCGGTGCCGGCGGTATGGGCGTCGTCTGGCGCGCCACCGACCTGGAACTAGGGCGGACGGTCGCGCTCAAGCGGTCGCAGTCCGGTGACGGCGGGCAGATTCGCCGCGAGGCGCGTATCGGGGCCGGGCTGCAGCATCCGAACGTGGTCAGCGTGTACGACGCGGTCACCTACGACGATGACCGCTGGCTGGTCATGGAGTACCTGCCCTCGCGAAGCCTGGCGACGATCCTCGAGACCGACGGCGTGCTGTCCCATGAGGAAGCTGCCCGGATCGGGCTGCAGCTCGCGAGCGCACTGGCGGCGATGCACGACAAGGGGATCGTGCACCGCGATATCAAGCCGGGCAACGTTTTGGTGGCCGAGGATGGCACGGCGAAGCTGACCGATCTCGGGATCGCGCGGTGGGCCGACGAGACCCGGACGGAGACCGGGCTGTTCGGCGGCACCCCCGCCTATTTGGCGCCCGAAGTGGCCGATGGGCTCGACGCGACCAAGGCGTCGGACGTGTTCTCGCTGGGCGCGACCTTGTTCGCCGCGGTCGAGGGTGGATCGCCGTGGGGCGCCTCCGAGGACACCCCGCTGCGGCAGCTGAGACGCGCCGCGGCGTTCCAGCTCGAAGCGCCTCGCAAGGCGGGCGTGCTGACACCGGTGCTCACCGAATTGTTGCGCAGGCCGTCCGCGGCGCGGCCGAGCGCGCGCGAGGCCGCGCGCATGCTGGCGGAGGTCGCCGGCGAGACGGTGCCCGAGCAACGCGCGCCGAGGAGGCGGCGCCGGCTACCGCGGCGTGCGCTTGTCGCGGGTGCCGCGGCGCTGGTCGTTTTGCTCATCGCGGGGTTGTTGTTCGTGTTTCGTGGTGACACGGTCTCCGCCGCGACCGTCGGAGATCAGCGCACGGCGGATCCGTGTTCGCTGCTCGACCCGGCAGTACTCGCCCAGTCCGGGCCGGTGAACCCGGATCCCGATTACGGGAACTTCAACGGCTGCGAGGCCCATATCAGGCGCGGCCCCGAGAAGGGCAACGTCGTCGACGTCCGGGTCGAGATTCAGCTGCCCGGTGAATTGCCGCCACCTCCGAAGCTGCCCGAACCGGGGCACATCGGCATACCTGAGCGCCCACCCGCGAAAGACGACAAATGCGAGAGGATCATTTGGCTGCCGGACGGAAACCAGGTCAAGTTGGTGGTCAAACACAACAGCGGTGACTGGTTCGACGACCTTTGCGGGATTGCCGAGCCACTTGTCGACGGGGCGCTGAAAGTGCTCAACCGGGGGCAGATTCCCCGACGCCAGCATCCGCCAGCCCAGGGATCACTGCAAGCGCTCGATGCTTGTGCGTTGGTCAGCGCCCAGGAAAGCTCGAAAGAGCTTGGTGGGCGAGCGACAATGGCGGCCGGCTACGGCAATTGGAGCTGTTACTGGACGAGCCAGAATCGTCAACTGACAGTTGAGTTCGCTCGCGAGTGGTCGCCGTTGGATGCAGACGAGGGCACCCGCGAAATCATCGGCGGGCGCGAGACCTACGTCGAGGCCGGCGGTGATGGCTGGGAGGACGGCTGCAAAGCGGAAATCGCGCATCGGCAGTTCACCGGATCCCCTGGATCGCCGAGCCAGCACTGGGTCGAGACGGTGATGCTGCATGTCGAACAACGAGGCACCAAGGGATCGGAACACTGCGGTGTCGCGAAGGCCGTCGCGGGGATGGTCGCTTCCCGGCTGCCCGCGATCTAGTCGCCGTAGTCCTCTGTGGAGCCCTCGTCGAGGTGCCTGGCGAGAAGGGTGCGGCTGACGCAGGGGAAGACCGTGCCGCAGTCGCGGCAGGCACGGGCTTTCGAGACGTCGAGCTTGGGACGGGACTTGAACATGCCGGTGCGAGGCTTGAGCGTGAAGGTGATGGCAGTCGTTCCCGGCACCTGAATCTCGCCGGGCGGGGTCAGCCGCTCGGAGCCGCAGACCCCGCAGCGCAGGGTCACTTCGACGCCTTGTCGGCGCTCCACACCACGTAGGCCTCGTCGGCGTCCGTGGTCATGGCCTCGACGAACTTCTCGTGGTTGAAGCCGGGGAGCGTCTGGAGGCGCTCGATCAGCGCGTCCGCCGCCGGGTCCGCGCTGGGGATGGCGGTTCCCTTGCCGTCGGCGCCCGCGAGCATGAAGAACACGTCTTCTTTCGAGAGGCCCTCGGGGATCACTCTGATCACGACCGCGGTCAGTTCCTGCCAGGTGACGGCTTCTTCGCTGCCGTCGGCGAGCTGGCGTCGGACACCGGTGTCGTCGACGCTGACGGTACGGGACTGTGCGTTGGCCGAGTCCTGGGACAAGCGGTTCTCCTAAGAACTTCTGATTCCTTAACGGTAGCCGGGCGCGCTGGGTGAGCTCAGGCGGGGGCCGCCGCGTCGAGCCTGCGGAGCGCGTCGCGCACCACTTGGGGATCCGTGGTCGGCCAGAGCGGGGGCAGCGAGGCGCGCAGGAACCCGCCGTAGCGCGCGGTCGCGATGCGTGAGTCGAGCACGGCCACGACGCCGCGGTCGCTGATGGCCCGGTGGAGCCTGCCGGTGCCCTGCGCGAGCAGGAGCGCGGCGTGTGTGGCCGCGACCGTCAGGAAACCGTTGCCGCCGCGGGCTTCCACCGCGCGCTGGCGGGCGGAGGACACCGGGTCATCCGGCCGGGGGAACGGGATGCGGTCGACCAGCACCAGCTGCAGGGAGGGGCCGGGCACGTCGACGCCCTGCCAGAGCGACAGGGTGCCGAACAGGCAGGTGCGGGCGTCGTCCGCGAACTTCTGGACCAGCAGGGACGTCGAATCCTCGCCCTGGCACAAGATCGGGTACTTGATGCGGTCCCGCAGCTCCTCGGCGGCCTGCTTGGCCGCGCGCATCGACGAGAACAGGCCCAGCGTGCGGCCACCGGCCGCGTCCACCAGCTCGGCGATCTCGTCCAATGTGGACTTCTGGAGGCCGTCCCTGCCCGGCGCGGGCAGGTGCTTGGCCATGTAGAGGATGCCGTTGCGCTTGTGGTCGAACGGGGAGCCGACGTCGATGCCGGTCCATTTGATCGCCTCGATGTCGGACGGTGCTTCCTTGTCCGTCGCGGTGCCCTCGGCCTTGACGACCTTGACCTGCTTCGACGGCAGGCCCCACTGGCGGGCGAGTGTGTCGAAGTTGCCGCCGAGCGTGAGCGTCGCCGAGGTCAGGATGGTGGTGTTGAGGCCGAAGACCTTCTCACGGAGCAGGCCGGCGACCGCCAGCGGCGCGACCTTCAGAGACGGCGGGCGCGGGTTGGCGGAGAAGGTGTCCGCCGTCATCCAGACGACGTCGCGCTGGTGCGCCTGGTCGGGGTCGAAGGCCTCGAGCATGCGCATCGCGTTGTCGTGGATCTCGTCGAGCAGGGTGCGGGCGAGCTTGCGCGCGGTGGCGTCCTCGACCTCTTCCTTGCGATCCGGGCCCATCGCGGTGATGCACGCGTGCGCCGCGTCGCGGACACCCGCGAGCACGCCCGCCAGCGGCTTGGGCAGCGTGTCGAACCGGCCGGCCTGCAGGTCGTCGAGGATGAGGGCCATCGCGTCGCTGGACTCCATCAGGCGATCCGCGATGTCGGCGTCGATGAGCTTGCCGCAGCGGCGGACCGCGACCGAGACCATGGACGCGGTGAGCTCGCCGGTCGCCACCGAGGTGACCCTGTCGACCAGTTCGTGTGCCTCGTCGATGATCACCACGTCGTGCTCGGGGAGCACCTGGTAGCCCTGGAGCGCGTCGATGGCGAGCAGCGCGTGGTTGGTGACCACGATGTCCGCGCGGCCCGCCTCGGCGCGGGCCTTCTCCGCGAAGCAGTCCGTGCCGATCGGGCAGCGCGCGGCGCCGAGACATTCCTTGGCGGTGACCGAAACCTGGCGCCACGCCTGGTCGGCGACGCCGGGTACCAGCTCGTCACGGTCGCCGGTCTCGGTGTCCGACGACCATTCGAAGAGCCGTTTGACGTCCTTGCCCAGCCTCGATACGGCGAACGGGTCGAACAGCGCCTGGTCCTCCGGCTCGTCGGGTGCGCCCGTGTCGAGCCGGTGCAGGCACAGATAGTTGCGGCGCCCCTTGAGGATGGCGAACGTCGGCTCGCGGCCGAGCACCTTCTTCAGCGCCTTCGCCAGCCGCGGCAGGTCCCTGTCGACGAGCTGGCGCTGCAGGGCGATGGTCGCCGTCGAGACGACGACGGTCGACTCCTTCTCCACCGCGTGCCGGATGGCGGGGACCAGGTACGCCAGCGACTTGCCGGTGCCGGTGCCCGCCTGCACGGCGAGATGCTCGCCGGTGCGGATGGCGCGGCCGACCGCGTCCGCCATCTCGACCTGACCCGCGCGCTCGGCGCCGCCGACCGCCTCGACCGCGTGGGTGAGGAGCTCGAGGACGCCGGGGAGTTCAGATCTGGCCACGCCAAAGAAGATAGCCCGGCCCGCCGACAAGATCGGGCGGTACCGGGCCATCGGTGACCGTTGCCGCCGGAATCCGGTGGCAACGGTCCACTTCGGGTCTAGCGGCGGAAGCGGTTGACCAGCGCCCACGTCGCGGGCAGCAGCGCCGAGGCGAGCACGATCTTGATGACGTCGCCGACGAGGAACGGGACGACACCCTTGTCGAGCGCGGTCGCCAGCCCGAAGCCGGTCGAGGCCATCAGCCACGGCACGCCGAACGCATAGATCGCGACGTTGCCGAGCACCATGGTGCCCATCGTGCGCAGTGGGGTGCGGTCGCCGCCGCGGCCCGCCAGCGCGCCGACCAGCGCGCCCGCGAAGACGAAGCCGACGATGTACCCGGCGCTCGCGCCGGTCAGGCCCGAGGTGCCGTTCTGGAACCAGGGCACGCCGACGGCGCCGACGAGCAGGTAGACCAGCATCGACGCGGCCCCGCGCTGCCAGCCGAGCGCGGCGCCGACCAGTAGCGCGGCGAAGGTCTGGCCGGTCAGCGGCACGGGCGTACCCGGGATGTGCACCGAGAGCTGCGCGGCGAGACCGGTGAGCCCGGCGCCGCCCGCCACCAGCGCGATGTCGCGCGCGAGCGTGCCGGGGATGAGGTCGGCGAGTACGGTGCGCCGCGCGCCGACGGACAGCGAAGCCATGGGGTCCTCCAGGTGATCGTGGAACCAGCCGAGGCTAACCGCCACCCCTCGTGCACGGCTGGACAAAGTCGCATTCCTCACTCGTGGATCACGTCTACACCTTCGGGTGGTGTTTTCACCGGATAGTCAGGGTGAATCCGTCACACGCCGATGTCGAAGTGGGGAAACACGATTGAAGGAGGCGCCCATGGTGTGGGGCGAGAGGACACGCGCGGCCGCGCTGGCCGCGCTGGCGTGCGGCGGACTGGTGGCCGTCCCGTCCGTGGCACACGCGGACGGGAGCAAACCGCCGTCGGCCTGGGCATCGGCAGGCAAGGTCGACGTCACGGCCGGCACCGACCACCTGTACATGGATTCGCTGGCGTTGTGCTCGGTGGCCGGGCCCAAGAAGAACAAGTCCAACGGCGGCTCGGTCGGCGACCTGATCAAGTACGGGGTCGCAGACTCCGACTGCGGCTGGACCGAGCAGGCGGGCACCTACGTCGCCGTCGGGCAGGCGCGGGGTTCGCGTTTCGAGACTTCGATACTGAAACAGTTCGGCGGACCGGTGATCACCGTCCGCACCTTCGACGTCAAGTGCAGCACCACCGCGCTCGGCAGCAACGGCTACGTCCAGTTCGGCGCGGTGGAGGGCTTCGCGACGCCGGACAAGATCGAGCCGAACACCACCGTGCTGATCGAGGGCACGGAGAAGGAAAAACCGCTGGCCAGGATCGTGCTGAACGAGGTGGTCGTGCCGGAGCCCGCTGACGGCTCGCTGACGACCACCGCCATCCACATCACGCTGTTCCCGGCAGGTGACGGCCCCATCAGCGGGGACATCTACGCGGGCAGCGCGGGTTGCGATCCGTACGGTCGAGGCTGAGGTCGTGAGTGGTATGGCCGGGTTGGTTCCGGCCATGCACAAACGGCCCCCGTGGGGCGGGGGGGTCCGCCCCCCGTGGGGGGGCGTCGGGGGTGGTTTGTGCTGGCCCCCTAAAACCCGGCCATACCACTCACGACCCCGAAGCGGCGGCTACGAATTCGCGGGCGCGGGCGGCCAGTGCGTCGAGCGAGCCGCCGGTGAGGGCGTCGTCGAGCAACGGCGTCGCGGCGGCGACCGCGATGGCGCCGGCGGCCAGGTACTTCGCCACGTCGGTGAGGTAGACGCCGCCGGTCGGGACCAGCGGGACGTCCGGCATCGGGGCGCGCACCGCGTGCACGTAGGCGACTCCGCCGAGCGCCGCGGCCGGGAAGACCTTCACCGCCGCCGCGCCCGCGTGCCAGGCCTGGTCGATCTCGGTCGGCGTGAGCGCGCCGCAGATCACCGGGACCTCGCGGGCCGCGGCACGCTCCAGCACGGCAGGGCTGACGGTCGGCGTGATCAGGAAGTCCGCGCCTGCGTCGGCCGCGATGTCCACATCGGACACCGTGCGCACACTGCCCGCGCCGACCAGCGTCTCGGCGTCGAGTTCCTTGCGGATGGCGGTGATCGCGTCCGGCGCGCCCGGCGTGGTCAGCGTCGCTTCGAGCAGGCGGACCCCGGCGCCGTGCAGCACCGAGGCCACCTCGACGAAGCGCGACGCGTCACCGGCGCGCAGGATCGCGACGAGCCGGTGCCGCGCGAGCGTCTGCAGGAACGGGGTGGTCATGCGGCCGGGACCGGGGCCGTGCCGGTGTAGGTGACGCCCGCTTCGTCGAAGTCCTTCAGCGCGGCGTCGACGGTCGGCTGCGAGCCGCCGACGGTCAGGTCGAGCAGCACCCGGACCTTGAGACCGGCCTTGGCGGCGTCGAGCGCGGTCGCGCGCACGCAGAAGTCCGTCGCGATGCCGACCACGTCGACCTCAGTGACCTCGCGCTCGGCCAGCCAGTCCTTGAGCGACTGGCCGTCGCCGGACGCGCCCTCGAAGCCGGAGTAGGCCGCGCTGTACTCGCCCTTGGAGAACACCGCGTTCACCGGCGCGACGTCGAGCGCGGGGTGGAACGAGGCGCCCGGCGTGCCCGCGACGCAGTGGCGCGGCCACGAGTCCTTGAAGTCGGGCGTCTCGCTGAAGTGCGAACCCGGGTCGATGTGATAGTCGCGGGTGGCCACGACATGCGTGTAGTCACCGCTGTTGGCCAGCTTCGAGATCGCCTCGGCGGCGGCGGCGCCACCGGGCAGGCCGAGCGAGCCGCCTTCGCAGAAGTCGTTCTGCACATCGACCACGATCAGGGCGGTCCCCATGTTCGTCTCCTAGAGAAAGAGCGTCGGAATTGCGGGTTCACCGTGCGAGAGCTTCAGGCCCTCCCACGGCAGGCTCACCAGCGCGCGGCGCAGGCGTGCCCGCGCGTCGTCCAGCGTGGGCAGATCGTCCACGGTTTGTCCAGCTCGCACCAGGGGGATCTGCAGCGCGCGGTCGTATTCGTCGGCGTCGGGCACCGGGCCGTCGACGGTGTAGATGACCTCTTCGACGGCCGTGCCGGTGCTCTTGTGCCTGCGGATCGCCGCCTTGCGGCCGCCGCGCGAGATCTTCTGCGCGCTGCGCTTGGCGACCGGCCTGCCGTCGACCTCGACCAGCTTGTAGACCATGCCCGCGGTCGGCGCGCCCGATCCGGTGACCACGGACGTGCCGACGCCGTACGCGTCGACCGGCTCGGCGCGCAGCGCGGCGATGGCGTGCTCGTCGAGGTCGCCGGAGACGACGATGCGGGTGTCTTTCGCGCCGAGTGAGTCGAGCTGCTCGCGAGCCTGGCGGGCGAGCACGCCGACGTCGCCGGAGTCGATGCGGATCGCGCCGAGCTCCTTGCCGGCGACGCGCACGGCCGTGTCGATGCCGGTGCTGATGTCGTAGGTGTCGACCAGCAGGGTGGTGTCGGCGCCCATGTTCGCGATCTGCGCGCGGAACGCCTCTTCCTCACTGTTGTGCAGGAGCATGAACGCGTGCGCGACCGTGCCGCGGGTGGGGATGCCGTAGCGGCGGCCCGCTTCGAGGTTGGACGTCGTCGCGAAACCGGCCAGGTAGGAGGCGCGCGCGGCGGCGACGGCCGCCCACTCGTGGGTGCGGCGTCCGCCCATCTCGATGATCGGCCTGCCGTGCGCGGCGCTCGACATGCGGGCAGCGGCCGACGCGACGGCGCTGTCGTGGTTGAGGATCGACAGGACCAGCGTCTCCAGCACGACCGCCTCGGCGAACCCGCCGGTCACCGTGAGGATCGGCGAGTTCGGGAAGTACAGCTCGCCCTCGGGGTAGCCCTCGATGTCGCCGCCGAACGAGTAGTTCGCGAGCCATTCGAGGGTGTTCGCGTCGACCACGGCCGTCGATTCGAGCTGGCCGATCTCGGCGTCGGTGAACTTGAAGTCCGCGATCGCGTCCAGCACGCGCGCGGTGCCCGCGACCACGCCGTACCGGCGCCCGTCCGGCAGCCGCCGCGCGAAGACCTCGAACACGCACGGCCGGTCGGCCGTCCCGTCGGCCAGCGCGCTGCTCAGCATCGTCAGCTCGTAGTGGTCGGTGAGCAACGCGGTGCTGGTGACCGGTTCAGGAGAGCCCATAGTGGTAAGCCTATTCACTCACATGGCGGGCCCTGCCAGCCCATCCCCGGTGGCCATCGTGACACCATGGACAGCATGTCGACGCCTGTCGTTGCCGAGCAGACGCAGGTTGACCCGCTTGGGGGCGAGGTCGTCGCCGAGGACAAACCTTGGCAGACCATCGTCTGGAACGACCCGGTCAACCTGATGTCCTACGTGACCTATGTCTTTCAGAAGCTGTTCGGGTACAGCAGAGACCACGCCACGAAGCTGATGCTCGACGTCCACCACAAGGGGAAGGCCATCGTGTCGTCCGGTTCCAAGGACAAGGTGGAGGCCGACGTCGCGCGCCTGCACGCGGCCGGCCTCTGGGCGACCATGGAGCAGCCCTGATGAAGAACTGGCGGCGTAAGGGCGAGGTCGTGCTCGCCGGGTTCGAGCAGCAGGAGGCCGCGGTGCTGCGCGGGCTGGTCAGCCAGCTCGAGGACATGCTGCGCGCGCGTGCCGAGGAAGCGCCCCAGGACGAGCTCGCCGAGCTGACCGGGATCCGCACCGGGCCGACGGAGTCACCGGACGACCCGGTCCTGTCGCGCCTGCTGCCGGACTTCCACCGGCTCGACCCGGACAATCCGACCAAGGAGTCGCTGGACTCGGCGGCGGCGATGCGCTCGCTGCACGAGCCCGAGCTGCTGGACCTGAAGGTCGGCGTCGCGACCGTCGTGCTGGAGACACTGCCGCGTGACGGCGGCGACGTCCGGCTGGACTTCGAGCAGGCCGACGCCTGGCTGAAGGCCTTGAACGACGTGCGGCTCGCGCTGGGCACCGCCTTGGACGTCACCGAGGACATGCCCGACGAGCTGCCCGAGGACGATCCGCGCGCGCCGCACCTGGGTGTCTACCACTGGCTGACCTGGGTGCAGGAGAGCCTGATCCAGGCGCTGACCGGGTGACCGTCTCCGTCGGCATGTTCGGCGGGGTGACCGTCGTGCTGTTCTCGTCGGTGACCGGCGCGGCCGTGGACTTCCGCGGTGCTGTCCTGGGTACGCGTGAGACGGACCTGCTGGGCCCGGAGAACCTGGTGCAGCGGATCGACGCGCTGTGCTTCTCGTCCGGCGGTTCGGCCGGGTTGGCCGCGGCGGACGGGGTCGTGCGCTGGCTGAGCGAGCGGGGACTCGGGTTCCCGGTCGGGGCATCGCCGCATGAGGTCGTGCCGATCGTGCCTGCGGTGACCGTCGCTTCTGGTGCTCCAGGGACGGCTGAGGACGGCTACGCGGCTTGTGAAGCGGCGCGCGAGCTGGCTGTGCAGGACGAGGTCTGGGCGCTCGCGGTCGGCTCGACCGGGGTGGTCGTGGTGGACGCCGTGCTGGCCAAGTCCGAGTGCAAGCGGCTGACCGTGTCCGCCCAGGATGGCCTGATCAGGGCCACCGGGAGCGGCGGGACGGTGTTCGCGGTGGCGACCGGGCCTCGGGAGCTGCCCTCGGAGGTCATGCCGCGGGCGGTGGCGTTGAACGGGCTGTGCACGGAGGCTGCGAGGGTGTTCGAGGTGAGCATCTCAACAGATGGACGCGCCCCGTCCAGCACATAGGATATGGGCGTGCTTGAGATCCGCCGCGAGTTCGTGGACGCGATAGTCGCGCACGCCCGCCGGGATCACCCGGACGAGGCGTGCGGCGTCATCGCGGGCCCCGAGGGCTCCGACCGTCCCGAACGGCTCATCCCGATGCTCAACGCGGCGCGCTCGCCGACGTTCTACGAGTTCGACTCCGGTGACCTGCTCAGGCTCTACCGCGAGCTGGACGCGAACGACGAGGTCCCGGTGGTGATCTACCACTCGCACACGGCGACCGACGCCTACCCGTCGCGCACGGATGTGTCCTACGCCTCCGAGCCCGACGCGCACTACGTGCTGGTGTCGACGAAGGACCCCGACGAGCACCAGTTCCGGTCGTACCGGATCGTCGACGGAGTGATCACCGAAGAGCCGGTGAAGATCGTGGAATAACGATCGCCGCCCGAACGTCTGCCCCAGAGACCAACCAAGCGGAGGTAAACCCATCATGGCCGTGACCGTGTCCATCCCGACCATCCTGCGTACCCACACCGGCGGCGAGAAGTCCGTCGAGGCCAAGGGCGCCACGGTGCTCGAGGTGATCGACGACGTCGAGTCGCGCCACGGCGGCCTCAAGGCCCGCCTGGTCAAGGAAGAGAAGCTGCACCGGTTCATCAACGTCTACGTCAACGACGAGGACGTCCGCTTCGCCGGTGGGCTCGAGGCCGAGGTCAAGGACGGCGACACGCTGACCATCCTCCCGGCCGTCGCCGGCGGCTGAGCGTGGCCAGGTTCGAGTCGCTGCTCGACGCGCTCGGCGGCACCCCGCTGGTGGGGCTGCCCCGGTTGTCGCCGACCAACGACGTCCGCCTGTGGGCGAAGCTCGAGGACCGCAACCCGACCGGCTCGATCAAGGACCGGCCCGCGCTGGCCATGATCGAGGCGGCCGAGCGGGAGGGCCGCCTGCGGCGCGGGTCGACCATCCTGGAGCCGACCTCGGGCAACACCGGCATCTCGCTGGCCATGGCCGCCAAGCTCAAGGGCTACGGGCTGGTCTGCGTCATGCCGGAGAACACCTCGACCGAGCGCAAGCAGCTGCTGCAGGCGTACGGCGCGCGCATCGTGTTCTCGCCTGCCGCCGGCGGGTCGAACGAGGCCGTGCGGCGGGCGAAGGAGCTCTCCGAGGCGAACCCGGAATGGGTGATGCTGTACCAGTACGGGAACCCGGCCAACGCGGACGCGCACTACCGCGGCACCGGGCCCGAGCTGCTGAAGGACCTGCCGACGCTGACGCACTTCGTCGGCGGTCTCGGCACGACAGGGACGCTCGTCGGTGTCGGGCGCTATCTGCACGAGGCGAAGCCGGATGTGCAGGTCATCGCGGCCGAGCCGCGGTACGGCGAGCTGGTCTACGGGCTGCGGAACCTCGATGAGGGATTCGTGCCCGAGCTTTACGACCCATCTGTGTTGAACGGGCGGTTCTCCGTGGGTGCTTACGACGCGTTGAGGCGTACTCGTGAGCTGCTGGAGCACGAGGGGATCTTCGCGGGTATCTCGACGGGCGCGGTGCTGCACGCGGCCTTGGCCGTCGCGGAGAAGGCGGCCGCGCGGGGTGAGGTCGCGGACGTCGCGTTCGTGGTCGCCGACGCGGGGTGGAAGTACCTCTCGACCGGCGCTTACGCGGGGTCGCTCGATGAGGCGGCCGAGCGGCTCGACGGGCAGCTTTGGGCTTAAAGGAGTCGTGAGCGGTACGGCCGGTTAGAACCGGCCGTACCACTCACGACCTCTTCATCTCAGGGTATTCACCCGAGGCGAATGGTTTTTCGCGCTCGTAGCCTGGGGTTATGAGCACCTTGCCTGTTGAGCCCGCCGCGACGGACCCGGCCAAACGCATTCTGCCGCCCAATCCCAAGGCGGCCGCCATCATCGCGCTCGGGTTCACGCTCGTGCTCTACCTCGTCGAGCTGGCCGATGTCCTCATCCCTGGTGATCTCGACCAGGGCGGCATCCACTCGCGGGACCTGTCCGGGCTCGCCGGGGTGATCTGGGCGCCGCTGCTGCACGGCGGGTGGTCGCATCTGTTCGGCAACACCGTGCCGGTGCTGGTCTTCGCGTTCCTGGCGATGGCGGGCGGGCTGGGGCAGTGGATCGCGGTGACCGCGACCGTCTGGATCCTCGGCGGACTCGGGGTGTGGCTGACCGGGCCGTCGGGCGCGGTGACCGTCGGCGCCTCGGGGCTGGCGTTCGGGTGGCTGGCGTTCTTGCTGGTCAGGGGCATTTTCAACCGGAGTGCCGGGCAGATCGTGCTGGCCGTGGTGTTGCTCGGCATCTGGAGCGGCATGTTGTGGGGGCTGTTGCCGGGCAACCCGGGTATCTCCTGGCAGGGGCATCTTTTCGGGGCGCTTTCCGGGGTGCTGGCCGCGTGGCTCGTTGCCAGGGCGAGCCGGAAGAAGGACACAGGTAGCCTCGCGGTGTGACCACACCGGACGCTCCGATCGGCGTTTTCGACTCCGGGGTCGGCGGGCTGACCGTCGCCAGGGCCATTCTCGACCAGCTGCCCCATGAGCAGCTGCGGTATGTCGGCGACACGGCGCACAACCCGTACGGCCCGCTGCCCATCGCGAAGGCCCGCGAATTCGCGCTCGCCGCCATGGACGAGATCGTCGAAGGCGGGGTGAAAGCACTGGTCATCGCCTGCAACACCGCCTCGGCCGCGTGCCTGCGCGACGCGCGTGAGCGTTACGACGTGCCGGTGATCGAGGTCGTGCTGCCCGCCGTGCGCCGAGCCGTCGCCGCGACGCACACCGGGCGCATCGGCGTGATCGGCACCGAGGGCACCGTACGCTCCCGTGCCTACGAAGACGCCTTCGCGGCAGCGCGTGACCTGCAGGTGACGAGCGTCGCATGCCCTCGGTTCGTCGACTTCGTCGAGCGCGGGATCACCTCGGGCCGTCAGGTGCTCGGGCTCGCGCAGGGGTACCTGGAGCCGCTGCTCAGCGCCGAGGTCGACACGCTGGTGCTGGGTTGCACGCACTACCCGCTGCTCACCGGGGTGCTGCAGATCGTCATGGGCCAGGACGTGATCCTCGTGTCCAGCGCGGAGGAGACGGCCAAGGACGTGCTCAGGGTGCTGACCGAGCGCGACCTGCTCTCCGAGCGCGTCACGCCGCCGAAGCACGAGTTCGTCGCCACCGGCTCGCCCGACCCGTTCAACCGGCTCGCGCAACGGTTCATGGGGTTCGCTCCCGGTGTGGCGTTGACTACGGCCTGATCCGAGAAACAGCACCTAAGGTGTGAAGCGTGCGACTCACGATCCTCGGCTGTGCGGGCAGCATCCCCGGCCCCGACACCGCGGCCTCGGGTTACCTGATCGAGGCCGACGGTTTCGTGCTGGGGCTGGAACTCGGCAACGGGACGCTCGCGCGCCTGCAGGCGCTGCGCGACCCTTTCGACCTCGACGCACTCGTGCTGTCGCATTTGCATCCCGATCATTGCGCGGACTTCAGCGCGCTGACCGTGCTGCGCCGCTATCACCCCGAGGCCGCGCTGCGCACGAACGGCAAACTGCCCGTCTACGCGCCGAACGGCGCGCACCACCGGCTGGCCAACGCGTACGCGCCCGATGAGGACGAACGCGCGATCACCGATCTCTCCGACACCTACCAGTTCCACGGCCTGCTCGAAGAGACCGTGGAGATCGGGCCGTTCGAGGTGACCGCGGTGCCGGTCGACCATCCGACGCCCGCGTTCGGGTTCCGGGTGTGCCACGGCGGCCGCTCGCTCGCGTACACCGGCGACACCGGCCCGTGCGAGGCGCTGGACAAGCTGGTCCGCGACGTCGACGTGCTGCTCGCGGAGGCCTCGTGGACGGATTCGCCGGTCAGGCCGCCCGGCATGCACCTGTCGGGGAAGCAGGCCGCCGAGATCGCGCTGCGCGGCGGCGTCGACCGGCTGCTGCTCACGCACGTGCTGCCGTGGACGGACTCGGCCGCCGTGCTGGCCGAAGCGGACGCGGTGTTCCCGCGTGCCGAACTTGTCCAGCAGGGCGCGGTTTACGACGTCTGAGCGGCGGGTCATAGAGTGCACCCGTGGCGAGAAAAGACGGCAGGAACGACGACCAGCTCCGCGACGTGAAGATCACCCGCGGCTTCCAGCAGTGGCCAGCCGGTTCGGTGCTGATCGAGTTCGGCAACACGCGCGTGCTGTGCGCGGCCAGCGTCACCGAAGGCGTGCCGCGCTGGCGTGCGGGCTCCGGCCTCGGCTGGGTGACCGCCGAGTACGCGATGCTCCCCTCGGCGACCAACACCCGCAGCGACCGCGAATCGGTGAAGGGCCGCATCGGCGGCCGCACCCACGAGATCTCCCGGCTGATCGGCCGCTCGCTGCGCGCGTGCATCGACCTGGCCGCGCTCGGCGAGAACACCATCGTCATCGACTGCGACGTCATCCAGGCCGACGGCGGCACCCGCACGGCCGCGGTCACCGGCGGCTACGTCGCGCTCGCCGACGCCATCACCTGGCTCGGCGCCGCCAACCGCCTCGCCGACCCGCAGCCGCTGTCGTCCTCGGTCGCCGCGATCAGCGTCGGCGTCGTCGACGGCCGCGTCCGGCTCGACCTGCCGTACGAAGAGGACTCCCGCGCGGAGGTCGACATGAACGTCGTCGCCACCGACACGGGCACCCTGATCGAGGTCCAGGGCACCGGCGAGGGCGCGACCTTCGCCCGCTCGACGCTGGACACCATGCTCGACATGGCGCTGGCGGGCTGCGAGGAGCTGACCCGGCTGCAGAACGAGGCGCTGGCTCTGCCGTACCCCGGCGAGCTGCCCGAGCCGCGCCCCGACAAGAAGAAGTCGAAGTGACCCGCCTGCTGCTGGCCACCCGCAACGCCAAGAAGCTCGGCGAGCTCCGGCGGATACTGGCGGCCGAAGGTATCGAAGGCGTCGAGGTGCTCGGGCTCGCCGATGTCCCCGAGTTCCCGGAAGCGCCGGAGACCGCGCCCGACTTCGAGGGCAACGCGCTGGCGAAGGCCCGCGACGCCTCCGAAGCGACGGGCCTGCCGTCCATCGCGGACGACTCCGGCATCGCGATCGACGCTTTGAACGGCATGCCCGGTGTGCTTTCGGCGCGCTGGTCCGGCAAGCACGGCGATGACTTGGCGAACCTGGAGCTTGTGCTCGGTCAGCTCGACGATGTCCCGGATGAGCGGCGCGGGGCGGCTTTCGTGTGCACGGCGGCCTTTGTGGTTCCGGGTGGCGAAGAGACGGTCGTGCGCGGTGAATGGCGCGGCACGCTGGCCCGTGCGCCTCGCGGGACCAATGGGTTCGGGTATGACCCGATCTTCGTGCCGGAGGGCGAGACGCGGTCTTCGGCCGAGCTGGAACCGTCCGAAAAGGACGCTCTGTCGCACCGCGGTCGCGCGCTGCGTGCGCTGCTACCGCATTTGCGGACTCTGGCGGAGTGACTTCAGGCCGCTCATTTCGACCGTCACGCCCGGGCCGAGTTCGTCGAGGCCGATGACGTCCCTGCCATCGAAGAGGTGCAGGGTCAGCTTCAAGTCGGCAAGAGGGCGTAGGTCGACTTGTTCTCGCTGGTTGGTGATCGTCAGTTGTTTCAGTGAGGGGATAGTGGCGAGCGGCCGCAGGTCACCCGCGATGCAGGTATTGAGGATCAGCGACTCCAAGGGCAGACTGGCCAACGGCTTCACAGTGGCGAAGGAACAGCCAGTCAAGTTCAGGTCGTTCAGTCGTGGAAATGTTTCAGCCAGGTCTTCGGCCGTGACTGTTTTGCCGACCGAGGCTTGGAGTCGAGTGACGGTGTCGATGACGGCCTTCTTCTTGAATGCGCGCGACTCAAGTGCTTCGACCCAGAGATGACTCAACTCTGTTAGTCCGGCAAGAAAATCGAGTCTGTCGACGAGGTTCAGCCGAAGAGTTTTAACTCTGGTCAAGGTGCTCAGCGGTTCGTAGTCTTTCCAAGGTGTCCTGCGGATCAAAGAAACTTGCATCAGTGACGCCAGTTCGTTCAAAGTTTGAATTGAAAGGTAGTCGGCGGCTTCGTGCAGTGAGACTGAATGCAGATCTTTGTGGATAGAGAGCGGAGTGAGGTCGACTCGCGCGGAGTTCTCGAACTTGAGGTGGACGGACCGCAGCGATGGCAGGCCGTCGAGTACTTCGAGATCGTGTTGCCGAGAGTTGATCAGGTCGACTACCAAGGATTTCAGATTGCGCAGCTCTCGGACATACGGCAGCAAATGCTCAGTCGAGGCGACCAGCACGCCAGTGCGCAATGGGGAGTTCGCGAGCACTTCGGCGGTGAAACGAGCGGGATCGAAGTACGTTGAAACGCGTTCGATCGCGAACTGAACCGTAGGCCGTGAATCCAGTGCGTACTCTCGGAGCAGAGGGAGCGCGTCATCGCTGGCGGTAGCCGCGGCGGCCTCGACGGACGCACTGGCCGATTCGTCCGGCAGACCGGTCAGGCTGAGCGGCAGATAGCGCAGCAGCTGTTCCCCGAGCGGCGCGAGGGCGCGCGCTTTCCGGGAATCCGACGGTGGCATCAGTTCGTCTTTGATCATCGTTTCAACGCGGGCCAACGTGTCTGGGTCGAGATTGCGCACGGTCTCCAGGCACGCGGCGGCGACCACCCGAAGGCGTTCGCTCGAATCGGGCAGGTCGTCCGCGCGGTCGAGAATGCCGGTGAGCAACTCGTTCGCCTGATGTTGCTTGGCGTGACCGGCGGCCAGCACCGTGGTTTCGTGCCAGGTATCCAGATGCGCGTGACCGATGAGCGTGTCGATGTGGTCCTGCTCGGTCGCTTCGTTCGCGGCCAGATATTCCTGGAAGGTCCGGTGCACGAAGTCCACCTGGCCCGTGGACGGCTGTCGCAGCACACCGCTGCGTTCCAGCAGATTTCTCAGTACCTCGTCTGTGCTCTTGTCGATGTGGGTGAGACTGGGCAGCCGCCGTTCGACATGCTCACGCACCTTTTCGACCGGGAACTCGACCTTGTTGGCGAGCGTCAGACGCCAGGCCAGGTCCCCGAGCAGGCTCAGCTTCTGTGCTTCGGTGAGCAAGACCGGCACGCGGCGTTCGGAGTCGCGAAGGTGCAGCAGCATCGCCAAAGCCTTGCGGTACAAGTCCATGCGGTCGCGCGGCAGTTCCGAGCGATGGGCGAGATTGAGCGCGCACAGCATCGCGCACAACAGCGGACTCGCCGCGAGAGCGCGCAGATGCGGCCTGTTTTCCAGCTGAGTGAGCAACCGGCGTTGGGCGCCTGCCAGATCGGTGTCCTCGCGCAGGGAATTCCCGGCAGCGGCCGCGACATGCCAGCGTTCGACGAGTGCCTCGATGTCGGCGAGCGTCATTGGCTGGAGCGCGACCGAGTTGTAGCCCTCCTTGTGCAGCCAGGCGTGATCCGCGGCGGCTGCGCGGGAGGTGATCACGAATTTCGCGTCGGGGAAGGTGAGATTCAGGTCCCGAAGCCAGGCTTTGACGTCGTAGCGGCGCGAGACATCGACCTCGTCGACACCGTCGATCAGCACGAGCGCGTCGCCTTTGAGCAGCATGTGGGTAGCCCAGAGCGGGGGCATCCGGGCGGCCAGGCCCGGCGCGATGTGGTTGAGGAACTCGTCCGGCCGCGGCAACGGCTCCGTGGCGAAGCTGCGCAGGCGGATCGGGAACGGCACGTAGCCGTTCCACGCTTCCAGTTCGTTCGTGAACGCGCCACGCGCGGCGGTGACCGCGAGCCAGTCCACCAGCGTTGTCTTGCCCGAACCGGCTTCGCCGCGGATCAGGGTCCGGTCCGCCGCGCCGATGGCGGCTTCCGCGCGCATGGTCGCGCTGCCGTCGGAGACGGTCAGGCTGAGGTAGGCGACCGTCAGCGGGAGCCTGGGCTGGTCGTCCATGGTCAGGCCGAGCAGTTCGAGATGGTCGAGTTTGCGGGCCAGCAAGCTCAGGTAGTCCTCGCGGAACGCCGCGTCGACGTCTTTGCCGAGTACTTGGAACGGGGTCTTCGGCAGCCGGGCGAGTAGTTCGTCGAGCTGGTCCGACTGTCGGGACAGGCGGCCCAACACCTCGGCGAGCGCCTTGGGCTGGAACGACGGCAGATGGCGGATGACCAGCACCAGGTGGCGGCACGACTGGTCGAGCGCCAGTTCGTAGAGCGAACCGGCGCGCTCGGACAGGCCTACCGGGCGGCCGGGGAACTGCTCGCGTACGCGCTGGGCGAGGCGCTCGGGGTCGGCGTCGTCGGCCAGCAGCGCGGTGTCCGAGAGGTCGATGTGGCCGAGCGTGTCTTCCAGCGCCAAGAACGCAGCGGTGATTTCGTTGCGGGGGAGTTCGGGGAAGCGCGCCGTGAGCACCGGCGTCAGCTGTTCGGCGACCTGGGTGCCGACGGTCGCGATCAGATTCTGGAGTTTCTGGCGCTCGAGCGGGCTGGAGATCTCGTCGGCCGCGAGCTTGGCCAGATCGGCCGAGCGCTCGTTCTTGTTCTTGCGGCGCTGCAGCCAGGACTTGAAGGCATGCGAGGCGATCGTGCCGCCCAGTTTCAGCGCGGACGCTTCCAACCCGGCCACTGTGCCTCCCCAGCACTCGGTTCCGAGCGGACCATTCTGCCGGAACCGAGCGCGGGGACAAGCACTCAGATGTCGAGGTCCTTGATGAGCTTGGCGACGTGGCCGGTAGCGCGGACGTTGTACAGCGCCTTGGCGATCTTGCCCTCGGGGTCGACGATGAACGTCGAGCGGATGACGCCCTGGACGATCCGGCCGTAGTTCTTCTTCTCACCGAAGGCGCCCCACTCGGTGAGGACCGTCTTCTCGGGGTCGGCGAGCAGCGGGAACGTCAGCTGCTCGTTCGCGACGAACTTGGCCAGCTTCTCCGGCTTGTCGGGGGAGATGCCGAGGATCTGGTAGCCGGCGTCGTTCAGCTCCGCCAGGTTGTCGCGGAAGTCGCAGGCCTGCTTGGTGCAGCCGGGCGTGCCCGCGGCCGGGTAGAAGTACACGACGACGGACTGGCCGCGGAAGTCCGACAGCGAGACCTTGTTGCCTTCGCTGTCCGAGAGTGTGAAGTCCGGGGCGGGGTCGCCAGGGGAAAGACGCTGCTCAGTCATGGCGTCAAGACTAGGCGGACCCGCAGTAGGTCGCTGCGGCGGCGCTGCCGGCGCTGGGGCGCAGGACCATCCACAGCTCGACCGGGTTCTCCGGCACGGCGAAGGCCATGTTCAGGTGGATCGCGCGGCCGGGTGCGATGTCGCGGCCCGCGTCGGAGATGCCGTTGAAACCCTGGAGCGCGTCGACGAGCGGGCTCGCCGGTGCGCCGGACGCGCTCGCGGTGACCGAGAGGCCCGAGAGCCGGTACGGCTCGGTGCCGCCGTTGCGGAGTTCGACGTCGAAGGCGGCGGCGCGGCCGGAGCGCGGGTAGGAGCTGTTGCTGGGCTGGAACGACTTCGGCGTCGAGACGCGGATGCTCAGCCCGTCGGCGAAGGTGTGCTCGTTGCCGAAGTCCTGTGCCTGCTTGGCGGGACGCACGTCGCCCCTCGCCGCGGGCCTGGCTTCGGCGGGGCCACCGGTTTGCTGCGTTACGGGCACACCACAGGCGACTGCGGCGAGTAGCGCGCAGACTGCCGGCAAGAGCCTCGGTGTGCGCGCGAGCGCCATCGCGGTTACTCCAGTCGCGGGGTAGTTGTCATCCGTACGGCCTAGGACCGCCGCCGAACGTGACTACTTTGACTGCCGCGGCGCGTTTCCACGAGCACCTCACGCCGGTCGAAGCGGACCTGGTGTTGACCCGTGGCCAATCCGTGATCGGCGGTGCACCCGGCGTGACAGTCGTCACCCGAGTGTCCACTCAGACGGCCCACGCGAAGAACAGGACGAAAATCGCCAACCCGGAGAGCCAGGCCACGATCAGCCAGCCGAAATCCCGCCAGGGGTCTACAGCGCGTGACTCCTCGCCCGGCACGTAGACGCCGCGCATCTCGAACCAGTCGGCGAAGCGCACGAGCAGGCGCAGTGGGTTCCGCATCCGCCGCCCACCTCCTCGTCACGATCTGTCGCCAATACCCTACGGGCTCGCCGTCACGGGTCAACGAGAGTACTCCGAATAGCGGCTTGCCGGCCGGTGCGACGCCGCCCGCCGGCCGGGCTTTCTCGTTAATCACTCACCGCCCGCCTTGCCTGATCGGGCGGACGGAGGTATGGACCATCGACCGTTTCGCCTAACGACCGCGCGCTCCATGCTGGTCGGCGGGAGGAATCATCGCGTTGGGCGGAGAGCGTCGATCTCACGGAGTCCTTCAGCGACAACCACTTTCTCACGGAACCGATCGAATGAGGATGACGACATGGCAGGCCCACAGGACCACGAGTACGCGCCCAGCGACGACAAGCAGTACCACCACCGGACGATCGAGACGCGGTCCATCTCGGCCGTCGTCGGCGACGTGTGGTTCGCGATCTCGGCCGGCTACCACCCGATGACCGACATGGTGGTGTACTTCAACGGCAAACAGGCGCCGATCGAGATCCCGTCGATCGACCCCGACACCCGCAAGGTGTGGCCGGTGCCGGACGGCTGCGAGTCCATCTCGTGGGAGTACTACTGCAAGGGCCCGTCCAGCTCGGCCGTCATCTACGGCAAGCGCTGAGGCTCACAGCCACCCGCGGTCGAAGGCGATGCGAACCAGGTCCACCCGGTTCCGCGCGCCGCACTTGTTGATCATGTTCGAGGTGTAGTTGCGGACCGTGCCCTCGGACAGGAACAGCCTGCCGGCGATCTCGCGCGCCGAAGCGCCTTCGGCGACGAGCCGGACGACGTCCAGCTCCCGTTGCGTGACCGGGACGTCCTCCTCCAGCGCGGCCACGGCGAGCGCGGAGTCGAAGACGCGCTCGCCTGCCGCGACACCGCGGATCGCGGCCAGCAGCTCGTCGGCAGGCGCGTGCTTGACGACGTAGCCTTTCGCGCCCGCTTGCAAAGCCCGTTGCAGCATCCCGGGTTTGCTCAGCGCGGTGAGGATCAGCGCGGCACAGGCCGGCACCCGGGTCCGGACGGCCTCGGCGGCGGAGAGACCGTCCAGACCCGGCATGTCGATGTCGAGCACCGCGACGTCGGGCCGCAGCTCGACGATCCGCTCGACCGCCTGATCGCCGCGGCCCGCCACGCCGACCACACACAGGTCTGGCTCCAGTTCGATCAGTGACACCAGCGCGGAACGCACCATCACCTGGTCTTCGGCGAGAAAGACGCGGACCTGTTCTTCCTTCATACGCTGTTCCCTTTACGTCGCCGCGGTCATGCGCCGGACCCCGGACGGCTTACCGGAGCCGGAGAGGGGGACCTGCGCGCGCAGCAGGAAGCCGCCGCCGCTCTGCCCGGACGCCTGCAGCTCGCCGTTGAGGTCCGCGAGCCGTTCGCGCATGCCGCGCAGCCCGTGCCCGCCGGACGGGGTCCGCTTGGTCAGTATCGACGGCCCGTTGCTCGCCAGTTCGAGCACCGCCCTGCCCTCCTCGGCCTTGAGCCGGATCTCGCAGAGGGTGGAGTCGCTGTGCCGCAACACATTCGTCGCGCCCTCGCGAACGATCCAGGCCAGCGCCTGCGAGGTCGAGCTGTTCAGGTCGAGGTCGGCGATCTTGACCTCGGTGTGCACGCCTGCCGAGTTGAGGATCGTCCGCGCGCTCGCGACCTCACCCGCGAGCGAGGTGTCCCGCATGCCCGCGACGACCGTCTGCATCTCGCCGATCGAGTCACGCAGCAGCGAGCGTGCCTCGCGCAGCTCCTCGACCGCGCGCTGCGGGTCGCGTTCGGACAGTCGTTCGACCAGTTCGAGTTTGAGCAGCACCACGGATAATCCGTGGCCGAGCGTGTCGTGCAGGTCGCGGGCCCAGCGCAGCCGCTGCTCGCTGACCGCGACGCCGGCGAGCTCGGCCCTGGTGTCCTCCAGTTCCCGTGCGAACGTGACCAGCCGCGGAATCGAATAGAAGATCAAGGTGGACAACGCGAACTCTTCGAGCACCCGGCGAATGTCGTCCCCGTGGAATACATTCGCGGTGATCGGTATGTAGAGCGCGAAACAGGCGAGCGTGGCGAACCCGCGCGCCTTGCCGGACAGGCACAGCAGCATGATCGAGAAGCTGAGCGCGGGTGGCGCCGCCCAGTTCATCCCGAACACGCCGAACAGCAGCAGCGACCAGCCGAGCCCGCTGAGCGCGAGCACCTGGATGGACCGCTTGCGCCGGTTGCCGCGCAGGATCGCGATGGTGCAGTAGATATAGGTGCCGATCCACAGCGCGAACCCGATGGACGCGAAAACCTGCCGGATGCCCTGTGTCTCGGCGATCAGGCTCAGCGGGAAGGTCGCGATCAGGAACATGTACGTGGCCAGGCCCAGCAGCGCCAGCACGCCGACGACGTGACCCGTCCCGCCCGCGCCGGGACGCAGGCTGCGGATCAGCCAGGCTCTCATTCTCCCCAGTAGCGAACCGGCGGCCTTCATCTCTGCCACCCCGCACGGAGAACGTTTGATCGGATGAACGCGGCATCTCGGGCCAGGATCGTCGTGATGGTCATCTCCGGCTGCCTCTCGTGTCCTGGCCGCGGTTGCTAAACGTTAACATCGGAGCAGCGCCACCATGCTGCTCCGTTCGGTCTCGACTTCGCGCATTTTTACTGCGCGCAACCCGAAAATTAACTTATCTGGGTGCGGGCCTTTTTACCGTCATCCGACTGCCAGTCGTTGAATAACTCCCCAGCGTGATGATTCGTTGTTGAACGCAGTGCAATCAGCGATAGCGCTACGGAATTGAACGAATACTTCGCGTTGATATCAGGAGCCGACTGATCGCGTTCATGGTGTGGGAATGACCGGCCGCGCTCAGTCCTGGTCGGACTCGGCCGCGGCGCGCGCACGCCAGTCGACGCCGTTGTGCGCCTGCCAGCCGGGAAGGTCCTCTGTGGTGTGACGGGCGCGGTCCAGACCACTGGGCGCCGAGCTGATCATGAAGTCGCCGACGCTGCTTTCGCGCTCCCAGTCGAGGCCGAAACAGCGAGCGGACAGCTCGGCGTCGCCGACGCCCAGCCCGCACGGCGCGAGCCCCATCGCGGTGCTGACCAGGTACAACGTCTGGTAGAGCACGCCGACGTGCTTGAGCGTGGTGGCGTACGGGATACCGCTGTACTTCCAGCCGAGCCGCTGGAACCGCGAGGTGATGGTCACCAGCACATCGGGCGCGAGCGCGTTCCCCGCGGAGATGGAAGCGACGCCGAGCATGGCGTCGATGTCCGAAGTGGAGTCGTTGACCAGCACCAGCCGATGGCCTGCCGGGTCGTAGAAGTACATCCCCGGCTTGAGCCCCGCGCAGCGCCGGATGGTCAGCCAGAGGTCGAGTTCACCGGCACCGCCGCCCGCCGGATAAGGCCGGTCGACGCCTTGGTAAGGCATTTGCTGTTCGGGGACCGGTCCGTAAATCGACCGGATGCGCTGCACGCGGTAAAGCAGCTCGGCCAATTGGACGAGCTTGAGCGGCCGTTCGCCCGGCGTGCGCAATGACTGCCGCAGTTCCAGCACTTCGGTCAGCCGGGGATCGCGGTCGCGTACCTCGTCGAAATCGGGCACCGGCAATTCGACGATTTCACCGGCGGGCAGTTCACGGATCGGTGACTCGTGCTCGATCTCGCCGGTGAACCGGAACGTCGCGCCGAACTCCTCGTCGTGGCGGCCCGACCGGCTGCGCGCGTGGAACAGCAGATCGTGAAAGCCCCATTGCCGCAGCCGATCGGTCTCCGGCGCGTCCGCGCGGTCGAGCAGCCTGGCGGCGAGCAGCAGGTCGAGCACCGGCTTGGTGGCGCGCTCGCCGAGCGCGGGCACCAGCTTGACCAGCTCGGCCACCGTCCGCGGCCGCGCGGCGGCGGTGACCAGCGCGGCCAGCTGCGGGTCGTGCAGCCGCGCGCGGTACAGGCTGAGCGGGTTCTCCAGCGTGAGCACCCCGTCGACCTGGTGCAGATACGCGAACCGCGAAAGCGCGAGGCGCTCGTGCCCGGCGGCCCGCACCGGGCCGGTGAACCCCTTGAGCCGCGCGCTCGACGAGATCGGCACCACCTCGGCGAGCGTGACCGCGTCCCGCTCGACCGAGTGCACCAGCAGGAACTGCAGCAGTTCGACCAGCCCGTGCATCCGGGTCGCCTCGGCGATGGGGTCCGTCGCCGAGGTGATCACCAGATCCATCACGTTGGCGGCGAGCACCGGGCCGAAGGTGAGCCGGTCGACGGCCGACGCGATGCCGTCGGACACCCCGGTCAGCACATGGTTGCCCCAGCGGTGGGCGATGACCAGCTCGTCGCCGGTGCGATCGACGACGACATCCTCGCGGAACGACACCAGATGCCTCGCGTCGCCGACGGCGGCGGGTGAGGACTGCCGGTGCGGCAGGATCGAGCTGGACATCGTTGTCCCCCTAGGCGAACATCAGACGAACATCGGAATCGGATTCAGGTCGGCCTCCGCGGTCGGCGAACGCAGCCTGCCGAGCGCGACGGGCACGTCGTAGAGACGGCCCGGCGCGTACCTGCTCCAGAAGTGCCGCATGCCCGGCACCAGCACCTTGACCACGGGCAGGCCGATGTCCGGCCTGGTCAGGTCCAGCGCGAGCAGTTCCATCCCCTTGGCCTCGACCAGGCGGCGGCACAGCCGCACGTCCTCGGCGAGGTCACCGCCGGTCGCCAGTGTCAGGTCGATGACCCGGCTGGCCGGTTCACGCGGATCCGGTGACAGGTAAGGATGATCGGCCACGGTCGCCGTCTGCCACCACTGCTTCTGCACCGGATCCGGGAAGGTGTAGCCCCTGCCGTCCTCGGTGCTGAACGCGACCGCGGGCAGGAACTGGTTGAGTTCGCTGACCGCGCGCAGCACGGCGATCCGGGCGTCGTGGTGCGCGCCGAAGCCGAAGATGATGTCCTCGGCGGGCTTGTCGGTCCGGCGGCTGACGGCGACCACCGCCGGCACCCCGAGGTCCGCGGTGATGTCGAGTGCCCAGAGCTCCCGGTTGAGGCCGCGGTATTCGGCCTGCATCTGGTCGATCCACGGCTCCTTCATCGCGTCGAGGTCGATGCCGGGGCAGCGCAGCCGGTTGTACCACCAGATCGCCACGCTGTCGCGCTCGACGAGTTCGTAGAACCCTTGGAGCATCGCGTCTTCGAAACTGGTGCCCGCCGCGCAGCCATTGGAATCGGCGATCGCGTACACCGGGCCGCGATAAGGATAGGAATAGAACAGCAATGACGTCGGCACGTATTTCGTGCGTTCTTCGGTGATGGAATACACCGGGCTCCACTCGAGCTCGGCGTCGGCGGGCATCGGCTCGGTGACCGTCTGGAAGGGGATTCCTTTCGCATTCCATTTCTGCCGCTCTGCCAACTGCCGGTCACTGAACAGCATCGACCGGTTGGGGTGGATTCCCATCTCTCCCAACGTGTTCAGCGAAGCCAGGAACCGGGGCTCGTCGCCGGTGTAAACGGCGCTGTAGCGTTCGAGCGCCTCGCCGAGCGCGCTCGCTTGAGCCTGGATGTCGGTGACGCCCTTGCCGCAGCTCTGCGTCCGAAGCCCGTCACGAAGCGCGCGCAATGTGCTCACCCGCAGCGCGCGGTTGTAGCCGGACGCGTACGCGCGCACGAACGGCAGCCTGGTGTTCAGCGGCGTCAGCTTGGGCACCACGCCGGTGATCGGATCGACCAGATGGCCCCAGTTCCGCATCATCTCTTCGGGACTCTTCGCGCGATGCCCGCCGTCCTCGGCGAAGGTTTTGTTACGCGGCACCAGTTTCACGGGTCGCCGCATGTTCTTCGTGACCAGCGCGGCGTTTCCGCACGCGGAGCACTGCGGACGGCGGCTCAACGCATGGGTTTCGGTGCGCAGCGTCGCCGTGTCGATGCTCAGCACGGCGTGCGTGCCGTCGTGGCGGTGCCCGCCGAGCCAGTGCGCGGCCGCGGTCGCGACCATGCCGAAGGCGAGCGAACGGCTCGCGGCGATGTCCACGGTCGGCGGCGCGATCCTGGCGTCGGTGAGCTTGCCCTCGAGGTAGTCCTCGGCGCGGCGCTGTCCGCGCAGCCGCACTTCCAGACACCGGTAGCAGGCGCCCTCGGGGTCGAAAATCGGTCCCACGTAAGCGATTACGCCGACCGGCTTCGCGAGCAGCCATGGCCTGCCGGTCGCGCGCTGGCGGCGGTCGAAGTTCGCCAGGCTCGGGCGGAGGTAGTCGTCGGTGAGCACGAGGTCGAGCGCCTCGGTGTCCTCTTCGGACTCGATGATCCGCAGTCCGGCCGCCCACAAGGCTTCGATCGCCTCTTCGGCGTCGACGGATCCGAAGGCGGTGACCCGGACGCCCGCCGCCAGTTTGGCGTTCGCTTCGTCACCGTGGCGGTTGAGCGACTCCCAGTACCCGGCCGAGCGCTCGTCGGCGTCAGGGTCGACCTCGACGACCTGACCGGCCCGCGTCAGCTGGGCGATCGCGCGCCTGACGGTTTCGGGCCCGACCTGGCCCCGCAACGTGTCCACAATGGAGTCGAGATCGTGCTTGCCGTTCAGCAGCGGCAGCAGTCGTTCGGCGAGCGGATCGGTGACGACCGCGCTCCCGTGCTCGCACAGCAAGTACGCGCCTTCGCCGGGAACGACGGAGACGCCCAGATGCCGTTTGATCCGTGGTACCCCCATGAGATGTCCTTTCCGGTGGTGGCCATCACGCCACCGCCATCGCGCCCCGCGGGACCAGCTTGACCTGCAGCTGTTCCGGAGAGCAGAAGACGAGCTCACCCTGCCAGCGGACTTCGCCCGTCGTTGTGTCCACAGTAGACTCAGGGAACCGGGTGGCGAGCCGTGAGATGAGCTCGGCGCCGGTGAGCCTGGCCAGCTGAGCGCCCAGGCACTGGTGCGGGCCTTGGCCGAAGGCGTACGAGCCGAGCGCGCCACGGTCCATCCGGAACTCGGCGGGTGCGTCGGTGAACTCGGGATCCCGGTTCGCGGCGGCCCAGTAGAACAGCACGACCGACCCGGCGGGAATGGTCTGGCCGTCGACCTCGACGTCGCTCAGCGCGGTGCGCGCGGAGAGCCGGATCGGGGAGCAAAGCCTGACCGCTTCGTCGAAAGCGACCCGTGCGTCCTCGCGGTTGGTGAGTTTCGGCAGCAACCCCGGCTGCCCGAGAATCGTCCACAGCACGTTTCCGAGCGCCGCGGACAAGGTGTCCAGCCCGTTGACGAACAGGGTGATGACGAACGCGACCAGTTCGTCGGTGGAGAGCATGTGCTGAGCGAGCGCCTGAACGAGCCGCGTCATGATGTCGTCGCGCGGGTCCAGCCGCCGCTTGGCGAGCAACGCGTGGATGTAGTCGGCGAACTCGGCCAGTGTGCGTTCCGCTTGGGAGACTTCGGTTTCCGTCTGACCGAACCGGTCGAGCTGCCCGGCAAGCGCTTTCACCCAGCGCAGCACCTGCGCGCGGTCCTCGGCCGGCACGCCGACCAGTTCGGAGTTCATCCGCATCGGCAGGCGCACCCCCAGATCCGCCACGATGTCGAGGCTTTCGTGGTCCAGCGCGGACTCGACGAGCGTGGCGGCCGATTCGGTGAGTTCGGCGATCCGGCGTGCGGTGAACACGCCGGAGACCAGTCCGCGCAGCCGCCGGTGGTCGACACCGTCGCGGACGTTGAGCATCAGCCCGAAAACATGGTCAAGCGTGCGCGGCTGGGCGAAGCGTGGCTCGCTTCCGCCCAGCCGAGCATCCACGGACAGTCTGCGGTCGGCACTGAGCGCCGACACCAGCCGGTGGCTCGACACCACCCATGCCCCGTTCACTTCCAGCAGTCCCGTATCTCGGACGAGCTCGTCGATCGGGCCGACGGGGTCATGGCGCCTGGCTTCGGAGTCGGTCAGGTAGCGCGAGATTTCGTTGCGCAGCTGGGAGAGACTGTCCACCGGGTGCTCCTCCTGGTTATGCTTTGGCGACCTCTTCGCCCGACGGGACCGCGTCGGGCACGAAGCAGACCACGCAGGAGCACCAGCAGAGATCGGTCGCGGCGGGCACCACGGCCGAGTAGGCGCCCGCGACGGCACCGAGGCCCCCGTCGAGCATGGTCACGGAAAAGTCGTCGTCCGTCAGTAGCGCGATGCTGTTCATGCGGTCTCCCGGTGTGTCGTGAACTGGCCGTACGCCCCGGGAGTTTCGCTCATACGACCGCATGACCAGTAGTGCGCTGAGCACCAGACACGATGACTTTTGTCACGGCGCCTGGTAAACGTCCCAACGCGGTGGGTGAGGTGGTGACACCGCCCGGCTGCGGGAGACCACGGACGGCGCCACCTTGGCCCTCCACGATGCCCGACGCGCGAGTGTCCGCGTCAGTGCCTCGGGGCATCTTCCACTAGTGCGAAACGCACATTCCCGAGGTGACTCCCGGGTGGACCAGACCAGTTCAAAGGTAGGTCCGCTGCGTCTTCGCACCCTGTGATAGCCGTCACTTTCTCACTCGAATGACCTATAGACGGCGGCCAGACATCGGAGCTCTCATGGTCTTTGTTGCGAGCAGCAACAAATCCGGGTCGACGAGGAGGTCACCCATGTCCGTCCCGTCTCCGCGCGCACGGCGGCTCGGCGCACTCGGCGCCGCCGCCGCTGCCGCGCTGATCGCGATCCCGCTCACGCTGGCCGCCGAGGCCACCGTTCCCCCGCCACCCGCCGGGTGGACCCAGATCTTCGCCGACGACTTCACCGGCCCGGCAGGCAGCGGGGTCAACACCGGAACTTGGCGCTACACCACCGGAACCAGCTATCCCGGCGGGCCCGCCAACTTCGGTACCGGTGAGGTCGAAACGATGACCAGCAGCACGTCGAACGTCTCACTCGACGGCGCGGGCAATCTCCGCATCACGCCGCAGCGCAACGGTGCCGCCTGGACGTCCGGCCGGATCGAAACCAACCGCGAAGACTTCCAGCCGCCGTCGGGTGGTGTGCTCAGGGTCGAGGCGCGGTTGCAGATGCCGAACGTCACCGGCGCCGCCGCGCGCGGCTACTGGCCCGCGTTCTGGATGCTCGGCACGCCGTATCGCGGCAACTGGTGGAATTGGCCTGGCGTAGGCGAAATCGACATCATGGAGAACGTCCAGGGCATCAACAACGAGTGGGCCACGATGCACTGTGGCACCAGCCCCGGCGGCCCGTGCAATGAGAAGTCCGGCATCGGCGGGCAGCGCGTCTGCTCGGGCACGACCTGTCAGGCGGGGTTTCACACCTACGCGATGGAATGGGACCGCGCCGCGAATCCGCAGCAGATTCGGTTCTATCTGGACGGTGCGCGGTTCCATCAGGTGAGTGCGAACCAGATGGACGCGGGCACCTGGGCGAACGCGACCAATCACGGGTTCTTCATCATCCTGAACGTCGCGATGGGCGGGGAATTCCCCGCCGCGCTCGGCGGCGGGCCGGACGGCGCGACCGCGCCCGGCCACCCGATGGTCGTCGACTACGTCGCGGCGTGGACCCGAGGCGGTGGCAGCCCGCCGACCAGTCCGACCACTCCGCCGTCCACCTGCGGTCCGTTGCTCTCCAGGAACATGCCCGTGGTGGCGTCGAGTATCGAGAGCGCCAACCAGGCCGCGGCCTACGCCGTCGACGGCAACACCGGAACCCGCTGGTCGAGCGCGCACAACGAGCCGAACTGGATCTACGTCGACCTCGGCTCGGTCAAGCCGGTCACCAGGGTGCGGCTGAATTGGGAGGCCGCCTATGGGCGTGCGTATTCGATCCAGTTGTCCGGCAACGGTTCCACCTGGACCGACGCGTACACGACCTATTCCGGCGCCGGCGGAATCGAGGATCTCGCCGTCACCGGAAACGCCAGATACGTGCGGATGTACGGCACCCAGCGCGCCACCGTCTACGGCTTCTCCTTGTGGGAGTTCGAGATCTACGGCGCCTGCCCCGGTAGCACCCCGCCCGCCACCGGCCCGACCACACCGACCAGCGGGCCGACGACGAGTCAGCCTCCCGGTCAGTACCCGGCGTGGGCGCCCGGCGTGTACTACGCCGTGGGCAGCAGGGCCAGCTACGCGGGGCGTAATTACCAGTGCCTGCAAGCACATACCTCGATCGTCAGCTGGGAGCCGGCCAACGCGGCGTCCCTCTGGCAGTTGATCTAGTTCCAACTCACCGAAGGGGACGACGATGTCCTTTGCCCGCCGCCGGTTCCTCCGGGTCTTCGTGCTGATGTTCCTGCTGGCCGGTCTCACGCAAGTCAGCGTGGGGCCTGCCGCGGCAGCCGACTACACCCAAGGTGTCACGTCGCTGAACGCCAGCCAGGCCAAGATCTGGTTCAAGCCGACGACCCCGTCCGCGCTCGTCGATGTGCACTACCTGGTGCCGAATCTCGGCCAGCAGAACTTCCGCATGGCCAACGTTTCCGGCACCTGGGAGCAGACGGTTTCCTCCCTTTCGAGCGGGACCGTGATCGAATACTGGTTCACCTATGAGAAAAGCGGCCCGCTTTACGACACCGGTCATTTCTCCTACACGCATGGCGGCGGAGGTGGCAATCCCGGCGGCGGTGGCGGAAACGGCACCTTCCCGTTGGTGCTGCAGAACAACACCAGGGGCAAGTGGACCAACGCCCAGATCTACGTGCTGGTGCTCGGCATGGGCACCCCTGGCGAGTGGTCGTACCTCAAACCGGACGGCACGCTGGCGCACATCAACCACAACGAGGCGTCGGCGCCGGGCCATCTCACCAAGAACGGCGTCAACTACGCGAACATGCAGTTCACGCTCGCGCAGGCGTCGACAGTGCGCATCCCGGCCAGGCTCGAAGGCGGCCGCGTCTACATCTCGGTCGGCTCCCCGATGTACATCCCGATCTCGCCCGACGACCGCGGCTGGGGCGGACCCGATCTGCACAACCCGGCCGACCCGAACGCGGACGTCTACTTCGACTGGTACGAACTGACGTATCAGTACGGCGTCATACCGTACGGCGGCAACACCACCCAGGTCGACATGTTCGGCTTCCCGATGACCGCGCGGCTGCAGCAGTCGGCCATCGGCTACGACCAGACGGTCGGCATCACGCTGACCCGCGACCAGGTGCTGGCGCAGTACCAGTCCTCGGTCGGCGCGGCCTTCAAACCGCTGGCAGGCACTTACCGGATCACGGCGCCCCGGTCGTCCGGGCTGTTCGCGCCCGGCGGCGCTCAGCAGAACTATCTGCAGGCGTACATCGACCAGGTCTGGAACCAGTACACGGCGGGGCAGTTCACGCTGACCCGGTTGAACCAGACCTTCACCGGCCGGGTCACCGGCGGGCGGCTGTGGTTCACGAAGGACGGCGCGGGACCGTTCGTGCTGAACAAGCCGACGACCCGTGACGTCGTCGAATGCTCGGGCGCGCTGGCGTCCGCCGGGATGACGACCACGGCGCTGGAACTCGGCGCCGAGTTCTGCGCGGCCTTCAACCGGGGCGTCGCGGCGAACACGGCGAACTGGTACAACCCGGCCGCGTATTACAGCGGCGCGAGCAAGAACGACTACTCGCAGTTCTTCCACACCATCGGCATCGGCCACCGCGCCTACGGCTTCGCCTACGACGACATCAACGACCAGAGTTCGGTGAAGATCCTGCCCAACGCCAACCCGCCGACCGCGCTGACGCTTTCGGTCGGCTGGTAAGGACTCGTGAGTGGTACGGCCGGTTAGAACCGGCCGTACCACACACGACCCCAGGGGTTCCGAAAACATTATCCATTAACCCGGCACCCAATAGGCCACGCCCAGCACGGCCC
>NZ_JBHWEB010000013.1:0-20086 GCF_042734395.1 Amycolatopsis sp. NPDC059657
TCGCCGATCAGCTCACCCAGGCCGATGTTCTCCGCCAGCCGCATCACCGGCACCAGCCCGGCGCACGACACGACATTCTCATCATCGAACCTCACCGACACCGACCCGGCGCTATGAGAAGATCGCATCCAGCAGATGCCCTCTCTCTTTGTGGTTTGTTGTTCCGTCGCAAGAACAATCATCCCAAGTCAGAGGGCATCTGCGCGTCTACGACACGATCAACTCACCAACAACACCGGTGGATCCAGGCTCAACGTTGTGAACGTGGCGTTCGTTCCTTCAACCGACCCGGAAGGGCGGCGGCTCGTGAATACCTGTCAGTGGGATAAGCGAAAACGTTTATCTGTCACTTAGATCGTCCTCGATAGAACTCTCTGGCGGCCCAGCGGAGGCCGCCGACGAGAGGAAACGCACCGTGCAGCGAGCAGGATTGATCGTGGCAGCGGCGTTAGTGGCGTTGGGTGGGCTGACGGGGGCCGCACACGCGAGCCCGCCACCCCAGACCAACATCATCGGTGGCACCGAGGTGCCGGATGGCAAGTATCCCTTCATGGCTTCGCTGCAGTACCAGGACGAGAAGGGGAACTGGAACCATTTCTGCGGAGCCTCCCTCATCGACGCTCGCGGGCTTCTGCTGACCGCCGCGCATTGCACCGGCTTCGTCGAGCCGGACAAGGTCCGGGCGGTGGTCGGCCAGTCGAAACTTTCCGGAGACGATGGGCGCATCGGCACGATCAGCCACATCACCGTCAAAGAGGAAGCGGACGTGGCGCTGATCTTCCTCAACGGGGACTTCTCCGACATCACGCCGATCCAGCTCGTCACCCCCGGCACCGACGCGCTGGAGCGGCCAGGCCGTCCCGTGATCACCACGGGCTGGGGCAGCACGGTGCTGGACCCCGCGGGCCCTGGCGGCGGCGGATCCGGCACCTACCGGCCCGACCGCATGCGTGAGGTGACCGTGCCGATCGTCTCCAACGACGAGTGCGGCGTTTCGTACCCGGGCGTGGACTTCAAGTACTCGTTGTGCGCCGGGCGCCACGGCAAGGATTCGTGTCAGGGTGACAGCGGCGGGCCGTTGTTCGTCAAGTCGCCCGCGACCGGGCGCTTCATCCAGCTGGGCGTGACCAGCGCGGGCGCTGGCTGCGGCGCGCTGGGCTACCCCGGCATCTACGCCAAGCTGAGCACACAAGAGGTCGGCGATTGGATCGCGAACCTCGGCAGGAGCAAGGCTTAAGGACTCGTGAGTGGTATGGCCGGTTCTAACCGGCCATACCACTCACGACGCCAACGCTCAGGTTCCGGTCAAATGCTCGGGCCGCACCGGAACCCGAGGCAACGCAAGGCCGGTCGCCGCCCGGATGGCCGCCACGATCGCCGGGGTGGACGAGATCGTCGGGGGTTCCCCGACGCCGCGCAAGCCGTACGGCGCATGGGGATCCGCGCGTTCCAGCACGTCGATCGACATCGGGGGCATGTCGAGGACCGTCGGGATCAGGTAGTCGGTGAACGACGGGTTGCGGATCTTGCCGTCGGCGATCTGGATCTCCTCCATGACCGCGAGGCCGAGGCCCTGTGCCGAGCCGCCCTGGATCTGGCCGAGCACAGCCTGCGGGTTCATCGACTTGCCCACATCCTGCGCGCAATCCAGAGCCACGACCTTGACCAGGCCGAGTTCGGTGTCGACGTCGACGACCGCGCGGTGCGCCGCGAAGGCGTACTGGACGTGTGCGTTGCCCTGGCCGAACTCCGGGTCGACGGCCTGGGTCGGGCGATGACGCCACTCGACCGTCTCGTCGAAGACCTCCGAGCCGACGACCTCCGCCACGTCGGCCACGACACCGTGCTGGGTGACGATCTTGCCGCCGGCGAGGCTGGCCCCCGACATGTCGAACCGGGCCGCGGCGTGCTTGAACAGCCGGTCGCGCACGGCGAGACAGGCCGCTTGGACCGCGCCGCCGGTCACATAGGTCTGGCGGGACGCCGAGGTCGAGCCGCCGTTGCCGATCGAGGTGTCCATCGGCAGTATCGTCACCTGCTCGATGCCGAGTTCGGTGCGCACGATCTGCTGCATCACCGTGACCAGGCCCTGCCCGACCTCGCACGCCGCCGTGTGCACGGTCGCGGCGGGCTCGCCGCCTGCCACCATCAGCCGCACGCGCGCGGTCGAGTAGTCGTCGAAGCCCTCGGAGAAGCAGACGTTCTTGATCCCGACCGCGTAGCCGACGCCGCGGACCACACCTTCGCCGTGCGTCGTGTTGGACACGCCGCCGGGCAACAGCCGCAGGTCAGAGCCATCGTTGGCGGCTGGCATCGGCTTGGCGCGGACGAGTTCGAGCAGCTCGGCGACCGGGGCGGCGGAGTCGACGACCTGGCCGGTCGGCATCAGGCTGCCCTCGGTCATCGCGTTGCGCAGGCGCACCTCGACCGGGTCGAGCCCGCAGGCCGCGGCGAGTTTGTCCATTTGGGACTCGTACGCGAAACCCGCTTGCACCGCACCGAATCCCCGCATCGCGCCACAAGGCGGGTTGTTCGTGTATGTGCCCCAGCAGTCGACGCTCACACTGTCCACATTGTACGGTCCGACGCCCAGCGTGGCCGCGTTCGCCACCACCGCGCCCGTCGACGACGCGTACGCGCCGCCGTCGAGGAACAGCCGCGCCTTGACGTAGACGAGCTTGCCGTCACGGTCGGCGCCGTGCTCGTAGTACATCTTCGCCGGGTGCCGGTGCACGTGGCCGTAGAAGGATTCTTCCCGGTTGTAGACCATCTTGACCGGCTTGCCGGTGTGCAGCGCCAGCAGGCACGCGTGCACCTGCATCGACAGGTCCTCGCGCCCGCCGAACGCGCCGCCGACCCCGCCGAGCGTCAGCCGCACCTTCTCCACTGGCAACCCCAGCGCGGCGACGATCTGCTGCTGGTCGACGTGCAACCATTGCGTGGCAACGTAAAGATCGACGCCGCCCTCGGTGTCCGGCACCGCGAGCCCGGACTCGGGGCCGAGAAAGGCCTGATCCTGCATGCCGACTTCGTAAACGCCGGACACGACGACGTCGGCCTCGAACCCGGACCCACGCCGGATCTTGACGTGCCGCACGACGTTGCCGCCCGCGTGCAGCCGCGCGCCCTCGCCCGCGACGGCGGCCTCGGAGTCGGTGACCGGCTCGAGCACCTCGTACGTGACGGCGATCCGCTTCAACGCCCGCCGCGCCGTCTCCGGGTGGTCGGCCGCGACGATCGCGACCGGCTCGCCCTGGTACCGCACGACCTCGTCGGCGAGCACCGGCTGGTCCGCGTGCTCCAGCCCGTACCGGTTGACGCCCGGCACGTCGTCGTGCGTGAGCACGGCGTACACGCCTTGCACCGCAAGGGCTTGCGCGATGTCGATCGAGACGATCCGCGCGTACGGATGCGGGCTGCGCAGCGTCGCGCCCCACAGCATGTCCTCATGCCAGAGGTCCGAGGAGTACGCGAACTCGCCGCGCACCTTGACGATCCCGTCCGGCCGCCCCGGACTGGCGCCGACTCCGTTCGGCGTGGTCTTGATGTCCGTGGACGCGGTCATCGGTCCTCCCGCAGTCTCGCACTGGCCACCGACAGTTCGGCGGCGATCGCGCCTTCGTCGTCCGTGCGGAGTTCGCCACCGGACACCACCACGGAACCGCCGACGAACAGCCTGGCCAGCGGCGGCGTCGCGCCGAGCACGAGCGCGGCGACCGGGTCGGTGATGCCTGCGTAGAGCAGGCCACGCAGGTCCCACACCGCGAGGTCGGCGAGCTTGCCGGGCTCGATCGAGCCGATTTCCCCAGCGCGTCCCACACAGCGAGCGCCGCCCATGGTGCCCATCCACAACGCCTCACGCGTGGTCAGCGCCCGCGGGCCGCCACGTTGACGGGCTTGCAGCAACGCCTGGTGCAGCTCTTCGCCGAGTCCGCCTGACTCGTTGGACGCGGCGCCGTCGACGCCGAGCCCGACCGGCGCGCCCGCGTCGAGCAGGTCGCGCACCGGTGCGATCCCGCAGCCGATGCGGCCGTTGGACGTCGGGCAGTGCGCGGAGCCGGTGCCGGTCGCGCCGAGCCTGCGGATGGCCGATGGCGCGAGGTGGATGGTGTGCGCGAGCCAGACGTCGTCGCCGAGCCAGCCGAGCTTGTCGGCGTATTCGGCGGGCGTGCAGCCCTGCTCTTCAAGGCACTGCCGTTCCTCGTCGAGCGTCTCGGCGAGGTGCGTGTGCAGGCGGACTCCCTTGCGCCGCGCCAATTCCGCGGCCCCGGTCATCAGCTCGGAGCTGACAGAGAACGGCGAGCACGGCCCGACCGCGATCTGCACGCGGGCGTTGGGGCCAGCGTCGTGATACCGGTCGATCGCCGCCTCGGTGCCGAGCAGCGCGCCCTCGGTCGTCTCGACCAGGTTGTCCGGCGGCAGCCCGCCATCGGACTCGCCGCGGTCCATCGACCCGCGCACGACGTGCAGCCGCACGCCGATCCGGTCGCGCGCGCCGACCAGCGCCTCGACCTGATCCCCGCCGCCACGCGGGAACACGTAGTGGTGATCGGCGACGGTCGTGCAGCCGGTCAGCGCGAGCCGTGCCATGCCCGCGGTCGCGGCCGCGTGCGTGATGCCCGCGTCGAGCCCACGCCAGATCGGGTAGAGCTCGACGAGCCATTCGAACAGCGTGTGGTCGGCGGCGAGCCCGCGCGTCGCCCATTGGTAGAGGTGGTGATGCGTGTTGACGAGCCCTGGCGTGACCAGGCAGCCGCGCCCGTCGACCCGCTCGTCGTACTCCCCCGCGGGCGCTTCGCCCGCGCCGACCGCCGCGATCCGCTCGCCGGAGATGACGACGTACCCGGTGAACTCATCGCCGCCGGAGTTGACGGTGGCGATGGCGGCGTTCTCGATGAGCGTCCTCATTTGGCACCGCGAACCGCGTCGAGGATCTTCTCGTATCCGGTGCAGCGGCAGAGGTTCCCTGCCAGCGCCTCGCGGATCTCCTCGTCGCTGGGATCGGGGACGCGCCTGAGCAGATCATGCGCGGCGACGACCAGTCCGGGCGTGCAGAAGCCACATTGGACGGCCCCGTGGTCCACAAAGGACTGCTGGATCGGGTCGAGCTGGTCGCCGTCGGCCAGCCCTTCGACCGTGCGCACCTCGCGGCCTTCGACCTGACCGGCCGCGACCAGGCACGCACACACCGGCACGTCGTCGAGATACACCGTGCAGGAGCCGCATTCGCCCTGCTCACAAGCGTTCTTGGAACCGGGGAGGCCGAGCCGCTCGCGCAGCACGTACAGCAGGCTCTCGCCTTCCCAGACGTCATCCGCCTGGCGGGTTTCGCCGTTGACAGTCACGTTCACGCGCACGAGCGCTCGACCCCCTGGTACTCGTTCCATGCCCATGTCAAAGTGCGGCGCGCCATCACGGCCAGCGCGTGCTTGCGGTAGGCCGCGCTGCCGCGGACGTCGTCGATCGGCGAGGCCGCCTGCGCGACCAGGTCGCCGAACCGGCGCTTGACCGAGTCGGCGATCGGGGCCCGCGTATCCCACGGTGCCTCGGCGGCGAGGTATTCCTCGGCCTCGCGAGCGCGGCGCGGTGTGGGCGCCGCCGACCCGACGGCCGCCCCGATCTCCGCCCGTTCGGGCCGCAGGGCGATCGCGAACGAGCAGACCGCGATGACCATCGCGTTGCGCGTCCCGACCTTGGCGAACTGCTGCGGACCGGCGTTAGCGGGCAGGTGCACCGCGGTGATCAGCTCGTCCGGCGCGAGCGCGTTGCGCTTGACGCCGAGGTAGAACTCGTCGGCGGGGATCCGGCGCGAGCCCCGCACGGACGCGACCTCGACCTCGCCGCCGAGCGCCAGCAGGACCGGGTGGGTGTCACCGGCGGGCGACGCGGCGCCGAGGTTGCCGCCGACCGTGCCCCGGTTGCGGATCTGCGGCGAGCCGACCGTGCGCGAGGCCATCGCCAGCGCGGGCAGTGATTCGCCCAGCTCAGCGATGACGCGGACGTACGGGACGCCGGCGCCGAGCCGGATCTGACCGTCCGAAGTGGACCACTCGGCGAGCTCGCCGACGCCGGTCAGGTCGAGCAGCGCGGCAGGCCGCCGATGGTCGAAGTTCAGCTCGACCATCACGTCGGTGCCGCCCGCGATGGGCACCGCGTCGACGCGCTCGGCCTTGAGCTCGAGCGCCTCACGCAGTGTGGCGGGTCGCAGGAAATCCAACTCTGGCTCCTCCCAGGTGATGCCTCAGTACACACACTTATGGCCTAGTCGGCAACGGCGTGCGAGCACCAAACGGCGGCTTCGCGGGCGTCACCCGTTGTGCTTTCCTACAAAGGCCATGACGACTGTGAAAACTCTGCTGGACATCCCCGCGTTGCGCTTGCGGGTCCGCGCCGGCGGCGATCTCCTCGACCGGGCCGTGACCAGGATCTACGGCACCGAACTCGCCGACCCCGGCCGCTATGTGTCGGCAGGCGAATTCGTGCTCAGCGGCCTGCTCTGGTGGAAACGACCAGGCGACGCCGAGCCGTTCGTCGCCGCGCTGGCCAAGGCGGGCGCCGCCGCGCTCGCCGCGTCCGGCGCGGACACCGGCGGCATCCCCGGCGACCTCATCGAGGCCTGCGCCCGGCATCGCATCCCGCTGCTGGAGGCGCCCGCCGACCTGTCGTTCGCGGTGATCACCGAACGCGTGGTCCTCGCGCTGGCCGCCGGTTCGCACAGCGCGCGCAAACGTCTGCTCTCGGTCGCGGCCGAGGACGCCTCGCTCGACGCGCTGGTCGGCCACGGCTCGGCCGAACTGGGCGCGCCGTGCTGGGTGCTGTCCGCGACCGGCCGCGTCGTCGCGGGCTCCGATGATCCTCCGCCGGTGAGCACGCTGGTGCACCGTTTCGTGGCAGCGCGCGGCCTGCCCACGCATGTCGACGACTACGAGCTGACCCCGATCGGCGGACGCCACGCGGTCCCGTGGCTGCTGGCGGTGCGCCGCGACCTGGTCCCGGCGGCCAACGACGTCATCGATGAGCTGGCAGGCCTGATCGGGCTCGCCCGCTCGCGCGACGACGAGGTCCGCCGCGTCTCCGACCGCATCGCGGAGCCGTTGATCGAGTTGCTGGCGGGCAGCGGTGATCCGGCGGGCGCGTTCCCGGCGAGCGGCCTGTCCGGCAACATCCGGGTGCTGGTCGCCCGTACTCCCGACGCCCGCGAGGGCCGCGGCCTGCTGGCGGATCTGCTCGCTGATCATCCCGGCCGGGTGCTGCTCGGCGAATCCGGCGAGGACGCCTACGCCCTCATCGAGGACCACCCGTCCTGGCCAGCCGACTGGACATCGGCGGCGCGCCGATCTCTGTCCATTGTGGAGCCGCTGCTGCTGGCGTCGCGGGTGCTGATCGGCATCGGCGGCCCGGCACCGCTGTCCGCGCTGCGCGGCGCGAGCGAGGAGGCCAGGCACGCGGTCACGGCGGCGGGTCTGCGGCCGGGAGTGGTCGAGGTCGTCGCGGGTGAGCAGGTCGGCATGCACCGGCTGCTGCTGGCAGGCGCGCCCGACGAGCTGCGCTCGGCGCTGCGGCAGCGCGTGCTCGGCCCGTTGCTCGACTACGACGCCGAGCAGCACGGCGACCTCGTGCACACGATCCGTGTCTACCTGGAGTGCTCGAGTTCGCCCGCCCGCGCGGCCAAGGCGCTCCACGTGCACGTCAACACCCTGCGCTACCGCGTCGCGAAGGCCTCCGAGCTGCTCGGCGTCGACCTGACCGAGTTCACTCAGCAGGTCGACGTCTACCTCGCGCTCAAAGCCGAGTCTTAGCCCGAATGGCCCAACCTTCGAACCCAGGGCAACCCACGGCACCCCACCGAGCGTGCACAGGCCGTCATTGCACACGTTCTTTGGGGAGACACAGTGAACAGGGGAAAACGACTGCTGGGCGCACTCGCGCTCGCACTGGCCATGACGGTGACCGCACTCGGGTCGGCTGAGGCCGCACCGCCGAAGGCTACGAAGCTCGACTCCGCGTTCCTGATCCACAACGCGGCGACCGGACTGTGTGTCGACCTGCCGGATCTGGGTCCCGGCGTGCCGGACGGACCGGTCAACCAGTGGTACTGCAGGCCGACCAACGACAACCAGTACTTCACGCTCCAGCAGTCCGGGTCCGACGCGACCGGTAAGCCGTTCTACCGGTTCGTGAACACCTCCGACGGTCTCTGCCTCGACCTGCCGTACTACGGCTCGGTGCCGGCGGGCACCGATGTCAGCGAGTACTACTGCCAGTCGAACGACAACCAGGACTGGTATCTGGACCCCCGGCCCAACGACACGGTCTGGATCCGCAACGTGAAGGCCGACCAGTGCCTGGACGTCCCCGGCTACGGCGACGGCGGCCCCGACGCGCGCCTGAGCGTGTACCCGTGCCGCGCGGACGACGACCACGAATGGTGGTTCGGCTGATCAAACCCGTGCAACGCTCGGAGTCGCCCCGGCGACTCCGAGCGCCTCGCGCATCCGGTCGTGGTCGAGTTGCTTCTCGGATTTGGCGACCACGAACGTCGCGACACAGTTGCCGAGCAGGTTCACGAAAACGCGCATCGAGTCCATCAGCCGGTCCGCGCCCAGCAGCAGCGCGACCCCCGCGACCGGGAACGCGCCGATCGCCGCGGCCGTCGCGGACAGCGCGAGGAACGACGAACCCGGCACACCGGCCATGCCCTTCGAGGTCAGCATCAGGATGCCGACCGCGACCAGCTGCTGCCCCAGCGACATGTCGACACCGAACGCCTGCGCCAGGAACACCGTGCAGATCGACAGGTAGATCGTCGCGCCGTCGAGGTTGAACGAATAGCCGGTCGGCACGACCAGCCCGGTCGCCGCGCGCGAGCACCCCGCCTCCGTCAGCTTCGCCATGATCCGCGGCAGCACGGATTCCGTCGACGCCGTGCCCAGCGCGAGCAGGAACTCCTCGCGCGCGAACCGGATGAAGCGCCAGATCGGCACCCCCGCGTAGAACCGCGCGATCACCGCGAGGATCAGCGCGAACAACACCGCCGCGCCGTAACAGGCCGCGATGAGTTTCGCGTAGGTGCCGAGCGTGCCGAGGCCGTACTGGCCGATGATGAACGCCATCGCGCCGAACGCGCCCAGCGGCGCGACCCGCATGACCCAGCCCATGATCTTGAAGATCACCTGCTGCAGCTGCTCGACGAAGCCGAGCACGAGCGGCGCCTTGTCCTTGCCGATCGCCGCCAGCGCGACCCCGAAGAGCACCGCGAAGAACAGCACCTGCAGCAGGCTGTTGGTGGCGAACGCGTTGACCACGCTGTCCGGGATGGTGTGGAGCAGGAAGTCGCCGATGGACGGCAGCTGCCCGCCCTTGGTCTGCGCGGCGACGCCCTTCGGGTCGAGCGTGGCCGGGTCGATGTCCAGCCCGGCGCCAGGCTGGAACACGTTCGCGACCAGCAGTCCGAACAGCAGCGCGAACGTCGTGACGATCTCGAAGTAGACGATCGCCTTGAACCCGATCCGGCCCACCGCCTTGATGTCCCCGACCGCGGCGATCCCGGTGACCACCACGCAGAACACCAGTGGCGCGATGATCATCTTGATCAGCCGGATGAACCCGTCCCCGACCGGTTTCAGGTGCCCGGCGACGTCCGGCCAGAAATGCCCGACCAGCACCCCCGCCACGACCGCCACCAGCAACTGCGCGAACAGGGACTTGACCCACCGAAAAGACATGCCGGGAACCTAGGCGGTGGATATTCCGATCTTGTTAACGCGTGAGCATGTCCTCGGTGACCACCCAGAGCCGCTCGGCGGCCTCGGGGTCGAGCGCGTAGGCGGCGACGCCACGCGGCGAGCCCGGCTGGTTCGGCTCGGCCTCGTTGCAGTCCTCGAAGTACTTGCCGCCGATGCCGTCCAGCAGCGGCGAAGTCGCGAGGAGCACCGAGGTCGCGGCGCCCTGCTCGGTCGTCTTCCACGGCCGCAGCTCGGCGCCGGCGGCCGCGCGCAGCCGCGCGATCTCGTCGGGGTCGACGTGACGCTGCAGCGCGGTCTGGATCGAGCCTGGCATCAAGGCGTTGACGGTGATGCCGTCGTCGGCCCAGCGCCGGGTGGCCTCGACGGCGAACAGCACGTTGGCCGTCTTGGACTGCCCGTACGCCGACCAGGCCTCGTACTCGCGCTCGCGGAAGTGGATGTCGTCGAACACGACGCCCGACCGCAGGTGCGCGCTCGAGCTGACCGAGACGACGCGCGCGCCGTCCGCGGCGGCGAGCGCCCGGTGCAGCCCCTTGGCCAGCGTGAAGTGGCCGAGGTGGTTCGTGGCGAACTGCAGTTCCCAGCCTTCCGGCGTCCGGGTCTCCGGCGTCGCCATCACACCCGCGTTGTTGACCAGTATGTCCAGCGGCCCGTCCCAGCCGGCGGTGAACGACGCCACGGACGCCTGGTCGCCGAGGTCGAGGTGCGCGACCAGCACACCCTTGCCGATCTCGTCGGCGACCCGGTTGCCCGCGTCGACGTTGCGCACGGCCAGCGTGACCTCGGCGCCCGCCCCCGCGAGCGCCCGCGCGGTCTCGACGCCGATGCCCGACGCCCCGCCGGTCACGATCGCCCGGCGCCCGGTGAGGTCGATGCCTTCGACGACCTCCGCGGCGGTCGACGCGAAGCCGAAGTTGGTGCTCAGAGTCATGACGGTTCCTATCCGGTAAGCTAAGCGGAGGTTCCTCCGTTACGTCTCCACGATAACCGGAGGAGCCTCCGTTTAGCAACTACGGGAGGAATTGTGCGCGCCGACGCCCAGCGCAACCGCGACCGGCTGGTCGAGACCGCGGTCCGCGCGTTCGCCGACGACGACCCGGACGTGACCCTCGACGCCATCGCCAAAGCGGCAGGCGTCGGCATCGGCACGCTCTACCGCCACTTCCCCACCCGCGAGGCACTGGTCGAAGCGGCCTACCGCAGCGAACTCGCGAAGCTCTGCGACGCCGTGCCCGGCCTGCTCGAGAACATGGCCCCGGACAAAGCGATGCGCGAGTGGATGGACAGGTTCTTCGACTACATGGCCACCAAACGCGTCATGGGCGACGCCTTGCGCGCGGTCGTCGCATCGGGCGGCAATCCCTTCTCGGAAAGCCGAGACAAGCTCACCGCCGCGATCGCGACGCTGCTGCGCGCGAGCGCCGGGAAGCTGCGCCAGGACGTCGACGCCGGCGATGTTCTCGTCGGCATGGCCGGGATCTCGCTCGCGTCGGCGGAGCCCGACCGGTCCCGGCGCGCGCTCGACCTGCTGATGGACGGACTTCGCCACAGCGCCTGATCGCCGTGCTGGAACCGGATGGAACGGCGATGGAACGCCCTGCGGATGACTGCTTCATCCGAAGGGAGACCAATCGTGAAAAGACTCGCGGTGTTCGCGGCACTGACCATGGCTTCGGCGGTGCTGCTGCCGGGAGCGGCGCACGCGGCCAAGGGCGGTGGCGTCGCGCAGGTGGCCGACACCCAGCTTCGCTACGAGGCCGCGGCGGGTGACGTCAACACGGTGGCCATCACGCAGGTCGGCAAGGTGCTGATCGTCGACGACGTGGTGCCGATCTTCCCCGGTCCCGGCTGCGCGTTCCTGAGCCCGAACGACACCACCATCGTCGGCTGCGCCGCGTCCGAGGTCAGCGCGATCGTCGTTTCACTCGGCGACCTCGACGACCGCGTGGAGAACCTGACCGCGCTCCCGTCGCTGCTGCAGGGCGATGACGGCAATGACGTGCTCAGCGGCGGCAGCGCCTTGGACTCGCTGTTCGGCGGTTCCGGCGCCGACCGCCTTTCGGGGAACGACGGCAACGACAAGCTCGTCGGCGGCGACGGGAACGACACACTCGACGGCGGACCGGGAGTCAACCGTCTCGACGGCGGCGCGGGCAAGGACTTCTGCGTCAACGGCCCGTCCTTCTTCAACTGCAATCCCTAGCGGTCTGCTGAAGTCGTCGTAGGGGTCGTGAGCGTTCCCGCCCTCGTTCAAAGGCGAAAAGGCATGCGCGAGTGGTAACTCTGCTCCGTTGAACGCAGCAGAGTTACCACTCGCGGCCTGTCCAAGCCTCGCGACGTAAAGACCCCCGACAGCCTGGCCCCAGCACGCCACATGTGCCCTTCGCCTCAATTACCGGCCGGAACACTCCGGCCCAACTTCCCCGGCCTCGCCAGGAACCGGGTCCGAACACAGGGCGCGTGGTGGTGAGTAGGTTTTGCGGCGTTGAACGACCCATTTCCCACTCACCAGGCTCGCGCGACCGAGTGAAGGGCCGCCCCCTCGCCACGCGTCGGAACGACCACGGCGTGAGGGTCGTGAGTGTTCCGGCCGGTTCTAACCGGCCATACCACTCACGACCCTAAGATACCTGTGGACTAGTCCACAGGCACCACCCGATCAGGCGATGCGCGCACCACCGGAAGCGCGGTAAAAGTGGCATATGACCACAGCCACTGTTCGCCGGCTTCAAGTCGGCCAGGTACTCCGCACACTCCGCGAATCCGCCGGATTCGGGCTCGACCAGGCCGGGAAGATCATCGGCAAGAGCGCCAGCTCGATGAGCCGGATCGAACGCGGGATCACCGGCCTCCCGCCGCACGCGCTCAAGAAGATCACCGTCTCACTCGGCGCGGCCGCGTGCCAGGACGTCGATGTCGAGTGGGTGCTCGAACTCGGCCGCGGCAGCCAGGAGCGCGGGCGCTGGTCCGGGTATCGCCGCGTCTACGACAAGCATGCCCGGATGGCGATCGACCTCGAGGAAGACTCCTCCGTCGTCAAAACCTACTGCCACGAAAGGATTCCCGATCTTCTGCAGGACGAAAACTACGTCCGCGCCCAGCTGCCCGAGGAGACCGCCGACGACATCGTCGAGGCGCTGCTGGAACGCCAATGGATCCTCACCAAGACAGACCCGGCCGAGCTGAACTTCGTGCTGTCCGAGTCATCGCTGCGGCGGATGGTCGGCGATCGGGAGGTCATGCGGGCGCAACTCGCGCACCTCGCGAGGATCATGCTGTTCGACCACGTCCAGGTTCAGGTGCTGCCCTTCCGGGCCCGCACCGCGCCCAGGGCGAGCTATGACTTCCAGCTGTTCCGCATCCCGTCGCCCGCGCCGGCCGGGCCGCTGCAGTTCGTCTACCGGGAGAGCTACACGGATGGCCACTATCTCGACGAGCGACCGCATCTCGACGCGTATGCCGACCTCTGGCGCCGGTTGACCGCCGCCGCGCTCGGACCGGTGGAGTCGCGGGAGTTCCTGCTCAGAGTGGCGGGCGAATACCTGTGAGAACGCCGAACCTATACTCGCCTGATGTCGCAAGGAGCCGCTGATCATGGGTAAGAAGAACCGTCAGCGGCAAGCCGCGAAGCAGAAGACCCAGCCGAAGCAGTCCGCTTTCTGGACCGCCCAGCACCAGGCGCCCTCGGCCGAGGATCTGGGCAACGTGCTCATCGCGGCCGCGTCGGCCACGGTCGGCGGCGACACCGCCGCCGCCAAGGAATGCGCGAATCACCTCGCGCGCACCGACGAATTGACCCGGGTGCTGGAGCAGGCCGCCCAGCTGGCGAGCCAGCACATCATCACGCGGGTCTTCCGGAACGGCTGGCTGCCTGCCGACCTCCACGAGGCCGCGCGGCGCAATGTCGACCAGTTCGCGGGCGCCTACCTGCTCGACGTGATCGCGGCGTATCTCCAGGAGTTCGCCCCGAGCACGGTGGACGACACGTGGCGTGAACAGATCAGCGAACTCAATGCGGTCACCTGGTGGTCCCGGTCGGAACCGCATCTCGGGCAGTGGGCGGCCAAGCACATCCTCACCGCGACCGAAACGCTGATCACCGTGGTCGAGGCGCTGGCGTTGCTGATCCGGCTTCCCATGCTCGAACGGATCCGCCCGCTGCCGGGCACAGCCGTGCCACGCACGCACAAGCACCACAACGTCGACGAGAAAATGCTCAGCCGGGTACGAGGACTGCTCGCGAAAGCCGAGTCGACAGAGTTCCCCGAAGAGGCCGAGGCGTTGTCCGCCAAGGCGCAGGAACTCATGACCCGGCACGCGCTCGACCGCGTGCTCGTCGACGCGGACACCGCCGCCGAGGATCTCCCCAGCGCGCGCAGGCTCTGGCTGGACACGCCGTACGTCGACGCGAAGGCATTGCTCGCGGATGTGGTCGCGCGGGCGAATCGGTGCAAGGTGATCTTCTCGTCTTGGGGGTTCGTCACGATCGTCGGCGACGAGAACGACCTGGACTCGGTCGAGTTGCTGACCACCTCGTTGCTGGTGCAGGCGACGCGGGCGATGGTCGCGAGTGGCAAGCAGAGTTCTTCGCGGTCGCGGTCGTTCCGGCAGTCGTTCTTGGTCGCGTATGCCACGCGGATCGGGGAGCGGCTCGAGAAAGCGACCGAAGCGACGATCGCCGAATCCGCCGACGCGGAACGGCTTTTGCCCGTGCTCGCCTCGCATCAGGCCAAAGTTGACAAAGTATTCGACACACTTTTCCCCACTGTCCGAGGCAAAAACGTCTCCATCAGCAACGGTGCCGGCTGGCACGCCGGCCTCGCGGCGGCCGATCGGGCGCAGCTCGACGCACGCCGTCCGTTACGTCAGCGCAACACCGATGGGCCAACATAGGCCAATGAGCTTGCGACGAGTGCGGATCGGGTGCGAGTTCGACTATCTGGCGGAGATCGCCACGCCGACGGTGTTCCAGGTCCTCCCGCTCAAGGAAGCGCCGGTCACGGTGCTACGCGAGCGATCGTCAGTGGAACCCGAGGTGGGCAGCCACGCCTACACCGACCTCTACGGCAATTCCTGCCTGCGGCTGATCCTGCCGCCGGGGAAGTCCACCTTCCGCTACGAAGCGCTGGTGGAAGTACCCGACGAGACAGAGGATTTCGACGAGGACGCGCCAGAGCAGCCGCCGGCGGACCTGCCCGACGAGGTGCTGGTCCATACCTTGCCCAGCCGCTATTGCCTGCCCGACATGCTCGGCAACGAGGCGTGGTCGCGCTTCGGGACCATGGCTCCCGGTTACCGCCGCGTCCAGGCGATCTGCGATCACGTCAACAAGCACCTCGAATTCCGCTACGGCAGCACCACCGCGACCTCGACGGCCGCCGACGTCAACACCTCCGGCTTCGGCGTCTGCCGTGACTTCACGCATCTGGCGATCTCGTTCTGCCGGTCGCTGAACATCCCGGCGCGGTACGTGTTCGGCTACCTGCCGGACATGGACGTCGAACCGGACCCGGCGCCGATGGACTTCGCGGCGTGGATGGAGGTCTGGCTCGGCGGGAAGTGGTGGACGTTCGACCCGCGCAACAACCGGCGCCGCAAGGGCCGCATCGTCATCGGCCGCGGCCGCGACGCTTCGGACGTGGCGATGGCGACGACCTTCGGCGGGCCGGTGCTCCAGTCGATGGTGGTGCATGCCGAGGAAGCGCCATGACGTTCGACGCGCCCTTTCTCGACCACCACGAGCACGATCTCGACGCGGCCGAGCGGATCACCTACCGGATCGAGCAGAGCTTCCGCTACGACTATGACTCCCCCGTCGAATCGGTGCGGCAACGCCTGGTCGTCGTCCCGCCCGCCCGGCACGGTGACGTGCATCGGCGCGCGCATCGCGTCGACGTGACCGGCGCCGACTCCCGGCGCCGGATGCGGCAGGACGTCGCGGGCAACACGATCGTCCGCGTGCGGGCCCCGCGTGTCGAAAGCAGCGTCGAGTTCCGGGTCGCCGCCGTGCTGGAACGGGTGCGTGGCGACGGGCCGCCGACGTTGCCGTCGTCCGCGCTGACGGATCCGCGGCTGTTGCGCACCACCCGGCTCACCGCCGCCGACGACCGGCTCCGCCAGCTCACGGCGGACCTCATGCGCGACGGCGATCGCGGCCTCGACCTGGCCGACCGCATCTGCGTGAAGGTCCACGCGCTGATCGCCTACGAGTACGGCGTGACGACCGTGGCCACCACGGCCGCCGAGGCGCTGGCCTTCGGGCGCGGCGTCTGCCAGGACACCGCACACCTGATGCTCGCGCTGTGCCACCTCGCCGGGTTGCCTGCCCGGTACGTGTCCGGGCATTTGCTCGGGCAAGGCGGCACGCATGCCTGGGTCGAGGTGCTCGTGCCCGACCGCGACCAGGCGGTGGCCGTCGCGTTCGATCCGTGCCATGGCAGGCGCGCGCACGCGGGCTATGTCACGGTCGCGACGGGCCGGGATTATGCCGACGTGGCACCGACTTCCGGCTCGTACGTCGGCGCGCCGGGCGGGCGGCTGACCACCAGCCGCCACGTGGGCGTGATCGCCGCGGCCTAGGGCGTGTCTCCAAATTCTGATCGCGGTCTTCGCGCCCAGGCGGCCCTTGACGCCCGCGGGCGATTCACCCGAGTACGACCCGGTACGAGGGCGAATCGCCCGCACCGCCAGGAACCACCTGGATCACCAAGCCCATCGACCAGAATTAGGAGACACGCCCTAGGCGACGCGGCGAACGTACCGATCCAGCGTCGCGCGATCGAACGGCGACTCGCTCTCGTCGAGAGCGCCACAATCCAAGCCCCGCAACAGATAAGTCGCGAGTGCCTGCGCGGTGGCGGGTTCGTCGAGAATGCCGCTCGACGCCCGGTCCGCGTACGCCTTCAGCCGCTGCGACGCGGCAGGGAAGCCTTCGCGGAAGAACGCGTACGTCGCGGCGAAACGCGTGGGCAGCTGGTGCGGGTGCAGGTCCCAGCCCTGGTAGAAACCGCGCTCGAGCGACCGCCGCACCAACCGCAGATGTTCTTGCCAGGCAGGCAGAACCTGGTCGCCGACCGGCAGCTTGTTGGTCGAGCCGTCGGACAGCCTCACCCCGGTTCCCGCCGCAGCGACCTGCATGAACTGCTTCGCGAAGTCCGCGGCGGGGTGATCCATGCTCTGGTACTCGGCGCTGATGCCGAGCCCGGCGCTGTAGTCGTACGTGCCGTAGTGCAGGCCCGTGCAACGGCCGGCGGCGGCTTGGATGATCCGGGCGACCGCGACGGTTCCGTCGGTGCCGAGGATCGACTGCGAGGTCTCGATCTGGACCTCGAAGCGCAACTCTCCCTCACGCAGCCCGTACGCGGATTCCAAGCGCCCCAACACTTCCGCGCAAGCCGCGACCTGCTCGACGGCCGTCACCTTCGGCAACGTGACGACGAAACCCGCTGGCAGCGCACCACTCTCGAGCAAACCCGACAGGAAGAGATCCAGTGTGCGGATACCGCGACGCCGGGTCGCCTGCTCGAAGCTCTTGAACCGGATGCCGACGAACGGCGTCCCGCCGGTGACGGCCAGCGTCCGGCCCGCCGCGACGGCGTCCTTGTCCTCGACGTCGTCGCCCGGCTTGCCGTAGCCGTCCTCGAAGTCGATCCGCAGATCTTCGATCGGCTCCATCAGCAGCTTCGTGCGCACCCGCTCGAAAACCGCCTCGTCGAGCCCGAGTGCCTCGCCCTGCTCCATGAACACGCGCATCGCCTGCTTGCCCCAGTCCGCGACGAGGCGCGTCCGGTACTGCGAAGCGGGCACGTACACGGTGTGCACGGGCTGGCGGCCGGACGGCTCGCCGGGGTACCGCGCCGCCACCCGCGCGTCCGCCTCGACCAGGCGGGCGTCGGCGGCGGCGTAGACATCTTCAGCGAGCCGTCCGTCCATGGGTGCTACTTGATCCGTTCGTAAGCGGGAAGGGTCAGGAAGTCCGGGAACTCCTCGGCCAGCGCGACCTGCTCGAACAGCTCGACCGCCGGGTCGAGCAGCTCGGCGCCGATCTGCGTCGCGAGTTCGGCGCGGACCTCGTCGAGCACAGTACGCACCAGCGGCTCGGTGACCACATCGCCGGTGTCGAGCTTGACGCCGTTGCGCACCCACTGCCAGATCTGCGAACGCGAGATCTCGGCGGTGGCCGCGTCCTCCATCAGGTTGTGGATGGCGGCGGCGCCGTTGCCGGACAGCCACGAGGCGATGTAGCGGATGCCGACGTCGACGGCGGCGCGCAGCCCGGCCGCGGTGGCGCCGCCCTCGGTGGAGGCCACGTCGAGCAGCTGGTCGGCGGTGACGCTGACCTCGTCGCGGGTGCGGTCGAGCTGGTTCGGCTTGTCGCCGAGCACCTTGTCGAACTCCTCGCGGCAGATGTCGACCATGCCGGGGTGCGCCACCCAAGAGCCGTCGAACCCGTCGCCCGCCTCACGGCTCTTGTCACCCCGCACCTTGTCGAGCGCGGCCGCGGTGACCTCCGGGTCGTTGCGGTTCGGGATGAACGCGGCCATGCCGCCGATCGCGAACGCGCCGCGCTTGTGGCAGGTGCGCACCAGCAGTTCGGTGTACGCGCGCATGAACGGCGCGGTCATGGTGACCGAGTTGCGGTCCGGCAGCACGAACTTCTCGCCGGCGTCACGGAAGTACTTGATCATGCTGAACAGGTAGTCCCAGCGCCCGGCGTTGAGGCCCGAAGCGTGCTCACGCAGTTCGTAGAGGATCTCGTCCATCTCGAACGCGGCCGGGATGGTCTCGATCAGCACGGTCGCGCGGACGGTGCCGTGCTCGACGCCGAGCGTCTTCTCGGCGTGGGTGAACACGTCGTTCCACAGCCGCGCTTCGAGGTGGCTTTCCATCTTCGGCAGGTAGAAGTACGGGCCGCTGCCGCGGTGGAGCAGTTCCTTGGCGTTGTGGAAGAAGTGCAGCCCGAAGTCGACCAGCGCGCCGACGGCCTTGCGCCCGCCGAAGGTCAGGTTCCGCTCGTCGAGGTGCCAGCCACGCGGGCGGACCACGATGGTGGCGTGCTCGACGTCGTCGCGCAGCGCGTAGCTCTTGCCGCCGCTTTCGAGCGTGATCGTGCCGCGGATGGCGTCGTAGAGGTTGACCTGGCCGGAGACGACGTTCGCCCAGTGCGGGGTGTTGGCGTCCTCGAGGTCGGCGAGCCAGACCTTGGCGCCGGAGTTGAGCGCGTTGATGGTCATCTTGCGGTCGGTCGGCCCGGTGATCTCGACGCGGCGGTCACGCAGCCGCGGCGGCGCCTCGGCGACGCGCCAGTCACCCTCGCGGACCGCACGGGTCTCGGGCAGGAAGTCCAGCTTGCCGGTGCGCTTCGCCTCCTCGCGGCGCTTGCCTCGTGCCAGCAGCAGCTCGTCACGGCGCGCCGCGAAGGAGTCGTGCAGGCCGGCGAGGAAGTCGAGCGCTTCCGGCGTCAGGATCTCGTCGCCACGGTCGACGGATTCTCCGAGCACCTGGACTTCAGACATGCGAAACACCTCAAAGGACTCTCGTAGGTTTCTACATGCCAGACTATAGTTTCCGCATGGCGGAGAAGTCGAGTGGTGTGCAATCGCTGGAGCGGACCTTCTCGCTGCTCGAACGCTTGGCCGACGCGGGCGGCGAGGCCAGCATTTCCGAGCTCGCGGCCCTGTCCGGACTCCCGATGCCGACCATCCACCGCCTCATGGGCACACTCGTCAGCCTCGGATATGTGCGCCAGAACACCAACCGCCGCTACGCGCTGGGCGCCCGCCTCATCCGCCTGGGTGAACACGCGAGCATGCAGTTCGGCACGGCGGCCAGGCCACTCTTGGCGGAACTGGTCGACGAAGTCGGCGAAACGGCCAATCTGGCGGTGCTGGAGCGTGACGAGATCGTCTACGTCGCCCAAGTGCCGTCCAAGCACTCGATGCGCATGTTCACCGAAGTGGGCCGCCGCGTGCTCCCGCACGGCACGGGCGTCGGCAAGGCGATCCTCGCGCAGATGCCGGTCGACGACGTGCGCGAGCTACTCAAGCGCACGGGCATGCCGCCGTACACCGAACACACCTTCATCGACGCGGACTCGCTCATCGAGCACCTGGCCTTGGTGCGAGAGCAGGGTTACGCGGTCGACGAAAACGAGCAGGAGATCGGCGTTCGCTGCGTCGCCGTCGCGATCCCCGGCGCTCCGACTCCGGCCGCCGTCTCGGTGTCCGGACCTTCGGGCCGCCTCACCTTGGACGCGGTCGCGCGCATCGCCCCGGCCGTCCGCCGGATCGCGACGGCTTTGGGGTCGTGAGTGGTATGGCCGGTTAGAACCGGCCATACCA